>CANRGO010000005.1 GCA_947630125.1 uncultured Lachnospiraceae bacterium
CGCATGTGTTTCATATAAGGCGGCCTCGTCAATTTTTGCAGGTCCTGGGGAAAGGCTGAATACAATTTCACGTTTTGAGCGTTTGATTGCAAGAGCAAGCATTTCAATTTCTCGTTTTGCTGAAGCCATGTCCATACGGCAGATATCATCACACTTAATGAAATCAATTTCCCACTCTGCATATAGAGACAGAAGTGAATCATAGTAAGCCTGAGAGCCTTCCTCATTGGGGAAAAGTCCATACATGTCTGGATTCCAAAAACAGATGGAGGAGGGATCTGCGATTTCATTGGCCCTCTGATTTGTTCCAAAGATAGCGCCATGATTGTGTGCAGCGTTTCTTGGAATGCCACGCATGATATGAATTCCTAGTTTCAATCCCAGAGAATGAATATAATCAGCAAGTGGGCGGAATCCTTTTTGCCCACTTGATGAAGGAAAACGGGCGGGGTCAGGCAATAGTCTGGAATATTCATCCATTTCTACTTTTTCAAAAGGGATATATTGATACTTGTCTCGTTTACTGCCTGCATGATGTGCGTACCATTCAATGTCGATTACAACATATTCATAACCAAAGGGTTTTAGATATTTCGCCATATATTCGGCATTTGCTTTGATTTGTGCTTCGTTCACTGTGGTGTCGTAATAGTCGTAACTGTTCCAGCCCATAGGTGGATGTGGGGCGAAGTTATTCTTGTTCATTTCTTTCCTCCATGGTATTATTTTGATATAAGTAATATTTCTACTTATTATTATAAACCACACTATTTTTGGTTCAAGAAGAGTATTTTGATAAATTGAGGTAATTTTTTGATGGAAAAGATAATGCAGTCTTTTGGATTTGTTGACCTGGATCAGTTTGAAGATTCTCCCTGTCAACTCTATGATTTTGGAATCCAAAAACGAGAAGAAGAAACATATTTTTACGACAATGCAAACAGAGGCTCTTATGAAGGATTTATTTTCCAGTACACGCTGGATGGAGGAGGCGTTTTTGAGCAGCAGGGAGTCATGCAACCAGTCAGAAAGCAGACAGCGTTTTTGGTATCTCTACCTCAGGACAGCCGATATTATGTAAAAAAAGAAGTGAGTGAAAGCTGGACATTTTTCTATTTGCATTTTCAGGGTTTGGCTGCCAAGGAGATATGCCAAAAAATTGTGAAGCAGTTTGGAAATTTATTTTTTTTGGATGAAAGAAGTGATGTGATTCGATTATTTATGGAGGAATATCAGCAAGTACAGGCGGGAAAAAACTACGAACGATATGAGGGCAGTCTTTTTCTATTTGGTTTTTTACTTACTCTTTTGAAGGATTTGGAGACACCTTATCAGTCACAAAAAAACCCGCATGTGGAACAAGCACTTTTTCTGCTTAAGAGGGATTTTGCAAAAGAGATACATTTATCTCAGCTGGCAGAAAGTCTGGGCATATCCTTAGAACATTTATCCAGAATTTTTAAAGAGCATACTGGATTTACTCTGATGTCATTTTTAACCAATCTACGTATGGAAAGGGCAATTTGGTTATTACGTAACTCGGATTTGTCGATTCATAAAGTTGGAGAAGCCTGTGGTTATTCCAGTGGCAATTATTTTGGAAAAGTATTTATGAAAATTATGGGAGTTACACCCAATGAATATCGAAATAGGTAAAAAAGAGAAAGGTAAGGTTATCCTATGAGTAATAATTTTTACATAGTACCACAACCTGAAAAAATTAGCTGGATTTCAGAACGGTCAAATCAAGCAGAAAATATTACGGAGATTGTAAGTGAAGACTATGGAGATGAAGGGTATCTGATTCGAATTGAAGAGGATGAAATACAAATTTTCGGAACAAAGAAAGGTCGATTTTATGGGCATAAAACACTAGAACAACTTAGAATTCAGTTTCCGAATCAATTGCCCTGTATTGAAATAGTGGACAGACCAAGATTTTCCTATCGTGGGTTTATGCTGGACTCTAGCCGTCATTTTTTACCCAAAGATGATGTTTTGAAACTATTGGATGCAGCTGCATACTTTAAACTCAATAAAATGCATTGGCATTTGATTGATGACCAGGGCTTTCGTATTCAGATTCAAAAATTTCCAAAACTAACGGAAATTGGCGCAAAAAGAGGGGCTGTTCATTTTGGACGAATGGAGGAACCTGCGGAAAGTCATGACTTTTTTACCCAGGAAGATATTCGTCAGATTGTGGCCTATGCAGGTGAGAGAATGATAGACGTGATTCCGGAAATAGAAATTCCGGGTCACGAAAGCGCTCTGCTTGCGGCATATCCAGAGTATGGTTGTCAGGATGGAACGGTTAAGGTTCAAACCAGAGGCGGAATTTTTGATCATCTGCTATGTGTGGGAAAAGAAGAAACCTGGACTTTTATCACCAAGATACTGGATGAACTATTGGAACTTTTTCCCTATGAAGTGATTCACATTGGTGGCGATGAAGCCTGTAAGAAACGTTGGAGAGCATGTCCACACTGTCAAAAGAAAATGCAGGAATTACAGCTAAAAGATGAAAATGTTTTGCAACAGTGGTTTGTCGTAAAAGTCAAAGAATATTTAAAGTCAAAACATAGAAAAGCCTTCGTTTGGAACGATTCCTTACGTGGTGAACAGCTGGATTCGGAATTTGTGGTACAAGCATGGCTAGGGGATAAGAAGCTGGTTACAGATTTTGCAGCAAGAGGTGGTAAAATCGTTCAGTCAGATGTAAAGGCCTATTATTTGGATTATCCCTATTTTATGAGTGATGTGGCAAATATTTTGAAAACAGAGCCCTATCCAGATTATTTGGAGGAAACACTTCATTCTGCAATCATTGGATTAGAAGCACCTTTATGGACGGAACGTGTGCCTGACCTTAAGACAGCAGCTTTTCAGTTATTTCCCAGACTTCCAGCGGTTGCGGAATGTGCATGGACACAGAAAGAAGCCAGAGAAAATGAGAGTTTTTATGATCGTTATGAACGTGTTTCGAAATATTTAGAACAAAAAGGACTGCAAGGAGCACCTAGAAAATATTGGGACATTGATGAACCCACCGAAAAAGAAGAGAGAGAGCGCTATTCCTATGTAAATGATTCGCCAGAAAATCTATCTGCCTGGAAAATTGACGAAGCATTGATGGAAGAGGAACGTGCAATTTATGGAAATGAATTAGTAGAAGAAATGGACTTAACCATGCTTCTTACTAAGATACAGATGGATGCAAGTATTTGTGAAACCATTCTGTCAGAAGAAAAGAAACTACCACGTAAAACAATCTATAATATAAAGCCCAGTTTATTTGAGTTTGAAAGTCGTGATGAAGGGGAAAAGAGGCTAAAGGCTCTTTTGGGAGAGGATCCTAAGGGATTAAAAATGCTAACTGCCATGTTGGTGTTTGCGGTGGATGCTTTTGAAGAATATCAGAAATGCCAGATTCCAGAGACCATCTATTTTGAGACAATGAAATGCTTCAGCAGGTTTGTAGAGGAACATAAGGTGAGTTTTCAGACACCAGGCTTTGACCGCAGCTTTTGGACGACCAGACAAATATCACTGAAACTTTTTAGAATCGGAGAATTAGAGTATGAACTTGATTTGAACAAGGGTAAAAAGGGAATAAGTATTCATATTCCTTCCAATGCTTCCTTAAAACCGGATGTTTTGGATGCTTCTTTTGGTCAGGCAAGAGAATTTATGGAACAAAAGTTTCCTGAGTATGCCTTTGGAAACTGGATTTGTTCCTCCTGGCTACTATCGCCTGCTCTTGAAAATCTTTTAAAAGAAGACTCAAATATTTTGTATTTTCAAAAGCTATTTCGAATAGAAGAAGTTGAGGATTCGAAAGACTATTTGGAATGGGTATATAAGTTGAAGGTAGAAGAGAATGAAGAAATAGACCTGCATACACTCCAAGATAAAACCACACTGCAAAAAAATATGAAGGAATATCTTTTAGCTGGTGGAACGATTGGAAGTGGGTTTGGAATATTAGTTAAGAAAGGAAACGATTAACATGAAACAAGAACTGATTGCTGTCTCTTCTTATGAAGGAGAAGGCTATGTACCCATGATTGATTTTGAATCCTGGAGAGTCGCTATATTAAATTATTGTGAAGAATTAGAAGTACAAAATTTGAAAACCATGCAGAAGCATGATGAGTCGGATGAGGTGTTTGTTCTGCTTTCAGGCAACTGTACTCTTTTTACCGGAGGAAATGGAGAACAAATCGGTGAAATCGATATGATTTCCATGGTTCCAAAAAAACTTTACAATGTTAAAAAGGGTGTTTTCCATACCCATACCTTAGACAGAGAAGGCAGCGTATTAATTGTAGAAAATCAAAATACCTGTGATGAAAACTCACCCACCAGAGATATGACAGAAGAACAAATAGAAGTACTTAAAACTTTATTTTGCAAATAATTTTACCGCCCAAAGAAAAGGAATTTTAAACTCTTAGTCTTGTCGTGTTGTTAAGACGACAAACCTGATTATCTATTGATTGAAGCAAGGCCTACCAGAAGATATACTCGGTTTATAAATAATAAATGCATTTATTTATTTACAAAGGGTTTACAGAGAAGGTTACTATTTATGATTTTGCTTAAGAGAAAGGAAAGAGAGTATGAAGGAAAAAATCCAAAGTTTTGGGCGGTTTTTAAGTGGCATGGTTATGCCAAACATCGGTGCTTTTATTGCATGGGGATTTCTGACCGCATTATTTATCGCAACAGGATGGTTACCAAATGAGCAGTTAAGTTCTATCGTTGGTCCAATGTTAACCTATGTTCTTCCAGGTTTAATCGCTTACCAGGGTGGTAAAATGGTTGGTGGAGAACGAGGAGCTGTAATGGGGGTTATAGCAACCATCGGTGTTATCGTTGGTACAGAGTACGTAATGTTTATTGGAGCAATGATTATGGGTCCATTAGCGGGACTTGTAATAAAAATGTTTGATAAACTGATAAAGGGAAAAATTCCAGCAGGATTTGAAATGCTGGTTAATAATTTTTCAGTTGGTATCTTAGGTCTGGGAATGACGATAATCGGTTTCTATCTGGTTGGACCTTTTATGGGAATTGTTCTTGGCGTTTTAAATGCCGGAGTAGAAGTTCTTGTAAATAATAGTGTTCTTCCTTTGGCTGCGATTTTTGTTGAACCTGCAAAAGTATTATTCTTAAACAATGCAATTAATCATGGTATTTTTACACCACTCGGAGCAGAACAGGTTTTAGAAGCTGGAAAATCTATTTTTTATATGATCGAATCAAATCCTGGAGCAGGAGCTGGTGTTCTTTGTGCATACTGGATGTTTTCTAAAGATAAGATTGCAAAAGATTCTGCACCAGGAGCATTAATCATTCACTTTTTAGGTGGTATTCATGAAATTTATTTCCCTTATGTATTAATGAATCCTCTTCTTTTACTAGCTACGATTGGAGGAAGTATTTCTTCATTGATTTACTACTCATTGCTTGATCTTGGTCTTTCAGGACCAGCTTCACCAGGTAGTGTGATTGCATATCTGGCTATGGCTCCAAAAGGTTCCACCTTCTTGGTATTATTAGGCGTATTGATATCAGCAGGTGTATCATTTGTAATAGCAGCACCAATCATTAAAATGACCAATGATAAAAAGAAATCATTAGATGATGCAACGAAACAAATGAAATCCATGAAGGCAGAAGCAAAGGGATTAAACCTTAATGAAACTGTGGAAGCACTTGATTTTCGTAGTGCTTATCTGACAAGAGATGTGAAAAAAGTTGTATTTGCCTGTGATGCAGGTATGGGATCCAGTGCAATGGGAGCAACCGTTTTGAAAAAGAAAATGATGGCAGCAGGTTTGGATTATGTTGAAGTTACCCATGCATCTGTGTCTGAGATTCCAGCGGATGCACAGATTGTTGTTACGCATAAAGATTTGAAAGAACGTGCACATAAAAATGCACCAGGAGCTATTTTTGTATTGATTAGCAATTTCATGGCAGCACCCGAATATGATGAGCTGGTTGCGAAAATGAAACAATCATAAGAAAACAAGACAGAAATCCAGATAGTAATAAGGAAAGGAGGAACCATGGAGTTTACACCACGTATCAGAGATATTCTACTCTTTCTTTTAGATAAAAACAAAGCTGTGACAGAGTTAGAAATTGCTGATTATATCGGCGTTAGTCGTAGAACCATTCAGAGAGAATTTGAATATATCGATCATAGCATTGGAAAGTTTCATCTGAAATTACTACGTAAAAAGCAGGAAGGAGTGTGGCTTGAAGGTTCCTTCCAGGATAAAGAAAGCTTGTTTAAGAAATTAAATCAGATTCGCAATATCACAGTGATAGACAAAGATAAACGACGTAAATATTTATTGTTTGAATTGCTACGTTCTAAAACACCCAAAAAACTTTTTTATTATAGTGAAATGTTTGGCGTAAGTGAAGCAACCATCAGTGGTGATTTAGATGCCCTTGAAAACTGGCTTACACAGAATCAACTACAGATGGTAAAGCGAGCAGGTTTTGGTGTTGTGGTAACCGGTAACGAAAAATGTTATCGGTTAGCCCTGCATCGTTTTGTAAATGAAAATGTAACAGACAAGGAGCTAATGGAGCTTCTGAATGAAAATCAGACTATTTTTCTGGACCAGATGGAAGGAAGAATGGATCACGGAATCGTGTATGAATTATTTGATGGAAAAATATTTACCAAAGTCAGAAAAATATTTTTGGAGTTGCAGGAGTCGAGACTTAAAAAAATGACGGATACCTCGCTCCTAAGTTTGTTGTTTCATTTGGTTATTGCAGTGGAACGAATACTAAAAGGAGAACTGATGGAAGAAAATCAGGACCTTTTGGAAGAATTTGAGATGGATTATGATTATGATTTAGCAGAGAAAATTATTCATAAAATTGAAAAGGAATTTGAAATAGAAATACCTGCGGTGGAGATGGTTTATATCCTACTAAATATAAAAGGTGCCAGACTCCAATATCTAGATACAGAGAAAAAGAATGCACAAGATGAACTGGGAATGGAAAAAATCTTAGATTTGATCGACCGTATGGTGGATGCCTATGCCCCGGATGCAAAAGTAGCATATGAAATAAAGTGTGATGAAGAATTTTTACAGGGAATGATAGTTCATTTGGAGGCTTCCATTGTTCGAATTCAAAATGAACTTGATATTTACAATCCCTTATTATTAGAAATCAAACAAGAGTATCCAGTAATATTTAAACACTGCGTTGGTGCTGCCAAAGTATTAGAAGAGCAGATCGGACATCCGGTGACAGAAGAAGAGATTGGTTATTTGGCCATGCATTTTGGAGCAACAATTGAAAGACAAAAGTCCAGAAAGTATGTGACGAGAAATGTTGAAATAGGAGTTGTGTGTGCCAGTGGGTTTGGAATAGCAAGACTTATGGTAACAAAATTAAAAAATTCACTTCGATCTAATGTGACTTTAAAAACCTTTGGACGTGATGAAATCAATCCTTATATTATAGGGAAAGTTGATTTTTTTGTATCCAGCCTTAATCTGGATGATCTTGGAGTTGACTATGTGATGGTTAGTCCTCTGATTAGTGCAGGAGATTTACAAAAAGTACAGTTAAAACTAGATGTATATGCATCAATACCAAAAAAGTCCAGTGATCAGGACTTTGCAAAGCAATTAGAGGAAATACATTATATAACAGAGCAAATCAAGTTATTGATTCGCAAGTATCGCACCTTCTCCATAGACCGTTACGCAAGTATGGAAGAAGTCTTGGATTATTTTGTTCATATTGTTACTGAAACCAAACGAAGTGGAGAATTGTTAAAGCAGGATTTGCTATTAAGAGAAGAAGTCATGAGTCAGATTTTTCCAGAAATGGAGTTTGCCTTGTTTCATTGTAAAAGCAGAGCAATTAAGGAAATCGGGTTTTACTGTTGTATTCCAAAGGGTGGAGCAGTATTTGAAGCAAAGGAATGGAAGCAAATTAAAGCAGTTGTATTTTTACTAATGCCAGATGACGAGAATCGGAAAATTAACAGTGAAATTTTAGGTTATATCAGTGGATCTTTTGTGGATAAGGAGGATTTTTTACCTTCTATATTTGATGGAGAAGAGGAAGCTACCAGACACTATCTGGAAAAAATCTTACGTTTGTTTTTTAATGAATGTATTAGTCGATATTGATAAGAAAGAAAGGGAAGTAACGTGGAATCAATTTTATTAAAAGAAAACATTCTGACAAATCAGTCAGAAAAACCGAAAGAGGAAGTGATTAGAGAAATTGGTAGAAGGCTTCTAATAGGTGGTTATATAGAAGAAGGCTATTTGGATGGTATGCTGGAGAAGGAAACCGTTTTTAATACCAATATCGGAAATCAGATTGCTATTCCTCATGGAATTGAACGTAGTAGAAACTATATTTTAAAGACAGGAATTGTAGTGTTAACCTTCCCAGAAGGAACGGATTGGGGAGATGGTGAACGTGTAAAGGTTGTGGTAGGGATTGCTGGAAAAGGTCAGGAGCATATGGATATCTTGGAGAAGATTGCCGTAAAACTATCAGAACCTGCGGAAGTGGAATGTTTTATGCAGTATAGTCAGGAAGAAATCTATCAAATGTTTGTGGAGGAATAAATGATAATTACAGTAACGATGAATCCAGCTATCGATAAAACCGTACAGGTGAAACAGCTTCAGACTGGGGCGTTAAATCGACTGGAGCAGGTAGAACAGGATGCTGGTGGAAAAGGGATAAATGTTTCGAAAACCATTGCTTCTTTAGGCGGTGAGAGCATTGCCTGTGGATTTTTAGGTTTAGAAGGCAGTGAACAAATCGTATCTACGTTGCAAAAGGCAGATATTCTTTGTGACTTTGTTATGGTGGATGGAAGAACCAGAACAAATCTGAAGGTTATGGAGGAAGATGGTACGCTTACAGAACTGAATGAACCAGGCATGTATGTTTCAAAAGAGGCAGTGGAACAGTTAAAAAGCAAACTTATCTCCTATGCAAATGAACATAGTATTTTTGTTCTTTCTGGAAGTATTCCCAAAGGTGTAGAAACCACGATGTATGGAGAACTAATAACCCTCTTGCAGGAAAAGAAGGCAAAAGTATTTTTGGATGCAGATGGAATACTTTTACAGGAGGCGATAGGCCGGAAGCCGGATTTTGTGAAACCAAATGAAAAAGAGTTACAGCAGCTTTTTGGTGAAAATAAAGAGGCATCGGAGGCGCTTTTGATACACTATGCTGTGAAACTTATTGATATGGGAATTCCAATGTTTTCTATTTCAAGAGGTGCTGATGGTGCTTTGTTTTATATAGAAGGAAAACTATATCAGTGCCCTGGTTTAAAGGTGGAGCTAAAATCCAGTGTTGGAGCGGGTGATGCAATGGTTGCAGCCTTTGCGTATGCTCTAGATCAAAACTTATCAACCTTGGATTGTGTGAAACTTGCCATGGCTACTTCAGCAGGTGCGGTAAGTACAATAGGAACAAAACCTCCTGCAAAAGAACTAGTTATGAAGCTTAAGGAGCAAGTTGAAATTTTACAAATTGAAGTATAAATTGGAAACAACGGATCGATATGGAGGTAACTATGAAAACAAAGGCAGTGCGCATGTATGGCGAAATGGATCTCAGACTGGAAGAGTTTGAACTTCCAGAAATAAAAGAAGATGAGATTTTAGTAAAAGTAATCAGTGACAGCATCTGTATGTCTACTTATAAATTGGTACAGCAAGGAAAGAATCACAAACGTGCACCTAAAAATTTGGAAGTAAATCCAATCATCATCGGACATGAATGTGCAGGAGATATCGTTCAGGTTGGAGAAAAGTGGAAACATCAGTTTCAGGCGGGACAGAAATTTGCACTACAACCTGCACTTAACTACAAAGGAAGTCTGGATTCTCCAGGATATTCATATCCATATTGTGGAGGAGCAGCTACCTATTGCATTATGCCTAATGAGGTAATGGAACTAGGTTGTCTTTTAAATTATCAGGGAGAGAGTTATTTCGAAGCATCACTTGGAGAACCTATGAGTTGTATCATCGGCGGATATCATGCAAATTACCATACCAATAAAATCAACTATGATCATGCAATGGGAATTAAAAAGGATGGATCCATATTAATTATGGGTGGTTGTGGTCCTATGGGACTAGGTGCAGTGAGTTATGGCTTGTGCCTGTTAGATGCACCAAAAAGAATTGTTGTGACAGACGTAGATCAGGAAAAAATAGACCGTGCCAGAATCTGCATTTCAGAAGAAGATGCAAAGAAAAAAGGAATTGAGTTATATTATGTAAATACTAAGACTTTAGACAATGCAGAAGAGTATTTGCTGGACCTAACCCAAGGGCATGGGTACGATGATGTTTTTGTTTATGTGCCATATCGTCCAGTTGCAGAAATGGGCGATCGCTTACTGGCATTTGATGGGTGTATGAACTTTTTTGCCGGACCTACAGATGCTCAGTTTAAAGCAGAAATAAATCTGTATAACTGTCATTATACAAGCACCCATATTATGGGAACCACTGGTGGAAATACACAGGATTTAATAGAAGCGATTGATTTGTCCGCAAAGGGAGTGATTAATCCAGCAGTTATGGTAACACATGTTGGAGGAATTGATTCCATTGCAGAGGCAACATGCAATCTCCCCAAAATACCTGGTGGTAAAAAATTAACTTACACCCAGTTTTCGATGCCACTTACAGCATTAACGGATTTTGAAGAATTGGGGAAAACTGATCCTTTTTTTGCCCAATTAGATGACTGCATCAAAAAGAATCGTGGACTTTGGAACACAGAGGCAGAAAAAATGTTATTTGAACAGTACTTGAAGTAAGTGTAAAATAAGGAGGATATTCGATGAAAGAGTTTTTATATCAAATTCAGGATGAAGTTGGGATGCATGCAAGACCTGCAAGACTTCTCGTGCTAGAAGCACAGAAATATACTTCCTCGATTCAAATCCTTCATAAAGATAGAAGTGCAGCAGCAACACAACTTATGAAGTTAATGAGTCTTGGTATTAAACATGGAGATGAGATTAAAATATTGGTGGAGGGCAGTGACGAAGAAGATGCTGCACAACAGTTACTGGTATTTTTTCAAGAGAATTTATAGAAAGAGATGGTTGCGATGGAAACATTTGTAGGAAAGTCCATTTTTCAAAAACTTAATGTTGGACCTATTTTTTATTTTGAAAAACAGGAAAACTTGGTAAAAAGAGAAACAATAGAAGATCCAGAACAGGAAATTTTACGGTTTCAGACTGCTCAAAAAGAAGCTATAAGTCAGTTGGAAGAAATCTATGAAAAGGCAAAACTGGAAGTTGGAGAACTTTCAGCATCCATTTTTCAGGTCCATAGTATGATGCTTTTAGATGAGGATTTTCTTGATTCCATCTATCATATGATTAGAGAAAATCATGTGAATGCAGAATTTGCCACAGGAAAAACAGCAGAGAATTTTTATACGATGTTTTCTGAAATGGATGATGAGTATATGCAGGCCAGAGCAGTCGATGTGAAAGATATTGCAGAGAGAGTGATTTCAATCCTACAAAATAAAGGAACAGATTTCTCTTTTGTTACGGAGCCGGTAATATTAGTAGCGGAGGATTTGGCACCAAGTGAGACTGTTCAAATGGATAAAAGCAAAATTCTCGGGATTGTAACAAGACATGGGGCGGCAAATTCCCATACTGCAATTTTGGCACGTATGATGAATATACCTGCTTTGTTTGGAGTGGACATTCAAAAATCCTGGCATAATCATTTAGCGGTTGTGGATGGTTATGAAGGAAGATTAACCATCGATCCCAGTGAGGAATATTTAAGTAAAGTAGAAATTAAAAGGCAGGAAGAAGAGCAGAAGAAGAAATTACTCAGTGAAATGAAAGGCTTAGAAACTATTACAAAAAGTGGTCAAAAAGTCCATCTTTATGCAAATATTGGTAGAGTGAGTGATGTGGCACAGGCACTTTTAAATGATGCAGAAGGAATCGGACTGTTTCGCAGTGAATTTTTATATTTGGAAGCCAGCGATTATCCGACAGAGGAAGAACAATTTCAGGCCTATAAGCGTGTTGCCGAAAATATGGGCGGAAAACGAGTTATTATAAGGACTTTGGATATTGGAGCTGATAAACAGGTGGACTATTTTCATTTAGATAAAGAAGAGAACCCTGCACTTGGATATCGTGCCATACGAATTTGTCTGGAAAACATACCTCTTTTTAAAACACAGTTACGTGCGTTGTTAAGAGCTAGTGCATTTGGTACAGTAGCGATTATGTTTCCCATGATTATTTCGGTAGAGGAAGTAAGGCGTGCAAAAGAAATTCTGGAAGCGGTAAAAACGGAACTGAAAAATCTTCGCATTAAATATAAAGACGTAGAAGTGGGTATCATGATAGAGACTCCGGCAGCAGTTCTGATTAGTATGGAGCTTGCAAAGGAAGTAGATTTCTTTAGTATAGGAACCAATGATCTGACCCAATATCTTTTGGCTTTGGATCGCCAAAATCCGAAATTGGATTCCTTTTATAACCCACATCACAAAGCAGTGCTCACTGCCATAGAAATGACAGTGAAAAGTGCACATGAGCAAGGAATCTGGGTGGGAATTTGTGGAGAATTAGGCAGTGATTTGGCTCTTACAGAAACCTTTGTTAAAATGGGAATTGATGAATTATCTGTTTCCCCTAGTTTTATTTATGCCTTGCGAGAAAAAATTCGTAATATAGATTAATAGTAAATTTGTTTGGAGCCAGAGATTGTTTCTTGTATGGATGCGTTTAACCATTGAATCGCACCCTGAAGATCTCTGGCTTCTATGTAGTTACAGAGTTTATCATTATTTTCATATAAAGCGTCAATTCCATAAAGTCTGCAAAAACGCTCCCAGAGTGAATAAATTGGTGCCTTGAAGGAATAAAAAATCAAAGGAACTAATGTGTTTCCTGAAAGGAAGGCAAGTTCATGTTGAAAAAGAAAGGCAAGTTCTGAAGCTTCTTTGGTGGTTTCACTTTCCTTCATTTTTTTAGCAAAATCTCTGAGTCGTCCTATCTCTTCATCTGTTATCCGTGGAATCGTCAATTGAAGGATTAACATATCAAGAGCAATGCGTAGTTCCAAGATGGATTTGATTTCTGCATCACGTAAAATTCCACCATTATAATTCATAATGGCAATCAAGGTTTCCATGGTTCCATTTCTTCTATAATCTGCAACAAAGGTTCCGATTCTTGGTTTGATTGCTAAAAACCCTTTTCTTTGTAATTCCACGATTCCAGCGTTTACAACAGCACGGCTTACCTGCATGGTTTTAGCCAAATCTCGTTCTGGTGGAAGCTGTTCTCCAATCTGAAGTTCTCCCGATAAAATCATATTCTCTAACTCTTTTGTAAAAAGTTCCTTCAAGGAAGGCGCACTTATTTTTTGAAATCCCATAGTTTTATCTCCTGACTGTGGTATGACCAATGACCACAAAAAAATATTATACTGTAAAATGTAACAAAAATCAAGGATGAAACTTAGGTAATATCGAGATTATAAGGGTTTTCAGACATCTACTATTGACGAAATCTTAACGTAAATGATAATATTTTATCAAAGATGATTCTGTGGTCATACCAGTGAGACAAAATCAAATCTGGAATATGACTCTTAAGAGAAAGGAAACAAACAATGCGTGAGTTTAAAATTTTGGAAATCAAACAAGGTGTGTTTGATGACAACAACAAACAGGCGGATGGTTTGCGTGAAGATTTAAAGAAGAGAGGTACTTTTTTGCTAAATCTCATGTCATCACCTGGTTCAGGGAAAACAACTACTCTAGTCAAAACAATCCGAGCATTAAAGGAAACTGTAAAAATCGGGGTAATGGAGGCGGATATTGATTCTGATGTGGATGCGGTTACCATCGGACAAGAGGACGTGAAAGTAATTCAGCTTCATACTGGTGGGATGTGCCATTTAGATGCAGAAATGACCAGACAGGGTTTACATGGACTGGGAATGGATGATCTTGATTTGGTTATTTTGGAAAATGTTGGGAATCTTGTATGTCCTGCTGAGTTCGACACTGGTTCATCTAAGAATGCCATGATTTTAAGTGTTCCAGAAGGTGATGATAAACCATTGAAGTATCCCTTGATGTTTTCAATTGTGGATGTGCTTTTGATTAATAAAATTGATGTACTTCCTTATTTTGACTTTGATGTGGATGCATGTATCGAAAGAGCAAAAAAATGTAACCCAAACATAAAAGTAATTCTTTGTTCCGCAAGGAATGGTGAAGGAATTGAAGAATTTGCGGATTGGATCAAAACAGAAGTTGCAACTTGGAAAAAAGAACAATAGGATGGAGAATTTATGGCGATTAATCAGAAGGTATTAGAATTAGCGAATCATATCAGTCGAAAAAAAATGGGGGCAAAGGATGAAATCAAAGCAACGGACCCTGAATATATGATTTTAGAACCCGTTGTTACAACAGAAATGGCAGAAGTGGTTCTTTGCATGCAGATTAGACAAAAAGAAACTGCTGAAACTCTTGCAGCAAAGTGCGGGAAATCGGTAGAAGAAACAGCTGCTTTATTATGGAAGCTGGCGGGTGCAGGTGTTTGCTTTGTTAATAAAATAGATGGTGTAGATACCTATTGGTATGACACCTGGGTTCCAGGAATTATGGAAATGATGGTAAACAACAAAGAAAATGTAGCAAAGTTCCCACAAATTGCAGAAGCATTTGAAGCATATGGCAGAGTACGTGGTCCAAGAACAACGGGAGCTTTTCCAGTAGGCGTTGGGCTGATGCGTGTTATCCCTATTGAGCAGGCAATTGATGGGGAAACCAAAAAGGCAAGTTATGAAGAAGTATCCAAATATTTAAATGATAATACTATTTTTTCTGTGTCTGATTGTTCTTGCAGAACTGCAAGAGAGTCTATGGGCGAAGGTTGCGGCCATTTGAAAGAAGATATGTGTATTCAGATGGGACATGCAGCAGAATACTATATTCGTACAGGAAGAGGACGTGAAATTACAAGAGATGAAGCCTTTGAAATCATTCAACGAGCAGAAGAAAATGGTTTGATGCATCAGATTCCGAACCTGGATGGTTCTGGAAAAACTCATGCAATTTGTAATTGTTGTGGTTGTTCCTGTCTGGCGCTTCGAACAGCAAGTATGTTTAAGAATGTAGATATGGTTCGCTCTAATTATGTTTCTCAGGTAGATAAAGACAAATGTGTGGCTTGTGGTGAATGTGTGGAAGTTTGCCCGGTTAATGCATTGACTCTGGGAGAAAAATTATGTACACCAAAGCCTGTTAAAGTGAAAGCCATCGAAACTCCAAGAGATATGGAATGGGGACCAGAAAAATGGAATCCTGAATATCGAACCAATCGTAAAGATGTTGCAGAAAGTGGAACTAGTCCATGTAAAACAGAATGCCCTGCACATATTGCGATTCAAGGTTATATTAAGTTGGCATCACAAGGCCGTTACAGAGAGGCACTAGAATTAATTAAGAAAGAAAATCCATTTCCAGCCGTATGTGGACGTATCTGCCCTAGAAAATGTGAATCAGCATGTACTCGTGGGGATCTGGATGCACCTCTTGCAATTGATGATATTAAAAAATTTATTGCCGAAAAGGATTTACAGGCGGAACATCGTTATATACCAAATGTAAAACACTCTTATGGGAATAAAATTGCAATTGTTGGTGGAGGTCCTGCTGGACTAACCTGTGCGTACTTCTTAGCTCAGGATGGTTACCAGGTAACTGTATTTGAAAAGGAAAAAGTCCTTGGAGGAATGTTAACCCTAGGAATTCCTGCATTCCGTCTTGAAAAAGATATTGTTCATTCGGAAATTGAGGTTTTAAGAGAACTAGGCGTTAAGTTTCAAACAGGAACTGAAGTGGGAAAAGATGTTAGTCTACAAGAGCTAAGAAATCAGGGATTTGAGGCATTTTATCTTGCAATCGGTGCGCAAGGAGGCAGAAGTCTTGGTATCGAAGGAGAAGATGCAGAAGGTGTTTTTGCAGGAGTTGATTTTGTTCGACGTGTTAATTTGGGAGAAGATGTTTCGTTAAAGGGAACAACCATAGTAATCGGAGGTGGAAACGTTGCCATTGACGTAGCGCGTAATGCAACCAGAGTTGGAGCAGAAAAAACAAAATTATTCTGTCTTGAAAATCGTGAGCAAATGCCAGCATTAGAAGAAGAAGTAGTAGAGGCTTTAGAAGATGGTGTGGAACTTTTCAACTCTTATGGTCCAAAACGGATTATAACAGAAGATGGTAAAGTGACAGGCGTAGAATTTAAAAAATGTATATCTGTGTTTGATGAGAAAAAACGCTTTTCACCAGTGTTTGATGAGAATGATTGCATCTTGGTTCCTTGTGATTCTGTTTTGATTTCAGTAGGTCAAAGCATTGAATGGGGAAATTTGGTTCAGGATAGTAAAATTGTAATTAATCCAAACAAAACCATTCAGGCAGATGGCTTTACTTATCAAACGATGGAAGAAGATGTATTTGCTGGAGGAGATGCTTTTACTGGACCTCGTTTTGCTATCGATGCTATCGCAGCTGGAAAACAAGGAGCGATATCCATACATCGTTTTGTACAAAAAGGCCAAAGTTTAGTAATTGGTAGAGATCGTAGAGAATACCATGCACTGGACAAAAATTCCATTGATTTTGAAGGCTATGATCGTATGCCAAGACAAGAGGCTTCTCACCATCACACAGAAGAAAAAGTTGATGTATTTCGTGATATCCGTGGTACCTTTACAGAAGAACAAATGAAAAAAGAAACCGAACGCTGTCTGGGCTGTGGTGCAACCGTTGTGGATCAATATCAATGTGTGGGCTGTGGTGCGTGCACAACCAAGTGTAAATTTGATGCGATTTCATTAATCCGTGTTTATGATGGAGAGGGTGTTCGCCTGGAAGATCTAAAACCTGTGGTAGTGAAACATGTATTAAAACGTAAAGGTAAGATTGCATTAAGAAAGGCAAAAGAGAAGCTTCATATCCAGTAGAGGTTCCTTTTTAGGAAATGAAATGCATGAAATAGGTGTGTTGTTTGAAATTGTAAAAACAGTGGAAAGTTTTGCCAAAGAAAATCAAGTAGAGGAAATCGAAACATTGATTCTTCAAATCGGTGAACTTTCCTCTATGGTTCCTCATTATATGGAAACACTTTATGAAGGAGCAGTGGAGGGGTCTGTGTTAGAAGGCTCCTCACTGCAGATAGAAATTATAAAGGCAAATGCAAGATGCAGAGATTGCGGGAAAGTGTTTCCGCTTGTGGAAAACAAAGGCATTTGTACAAACTGTGGTGGAGAACATGTGGAATTATTAAGTGGTAAGGAGTTCTATATTAAAGAAATTGTCTGCTATTAGAAGTCAGACAGAATGGAGAAAATTATGTTTCGGTTTAATTATGAGGGGGGAGCAACTTTTGCTTCCGTATGGCTTGTGTGGATTTTGGTTTTTGTTGCTTTATTTGGCTTAAATGAACTAACACGTCGCTTTAAAGTATGTGGATTTTTATTTTTTGTAGTGCTACCAGCAACTCTATCACTTTTGTGGTTTACCGTTTTAAAAGAAACCACATACACAGACTGGTTCCACTTGGCAAAAGTATATTCCTCTACAGCTGGTTGCATTGGCTTTTGGGCAATCCGTCATGTAAAAGGAACTAATAAGAAAACAGGAGAAACCTGGCAGTTAAAAGATTTTAAATGGGCACTTTGTTTTCCACCACTGATTCTTGCAATTAATATTTTAGAAGCAGTTGCCAGAGATATTCAAGTAGGCATTCAGTATCAGGGCGGCGGTATTTTAGCAGATGATGGAGTTTTTGTATTGGGTGGTAGCTGGAATTATATGAATGCAGCAGCAGGTATTTTAAATATCATTACCATAACGGGTTGGTTAGGAATTACTGTTAGAAATAAAACAAAATCCGATGGAAGTCGCGATATGATATGGCCAGATATGCTTTGGTTTTGGATTATTGCCTATGATTTATGGAATTTTGCATATACCTATAATTGTCTACCTTCTCATTCCTGGTATAGTGGATTTGCACTTTTGCTGGCTCCAACACTTTGTGCATTTACCTTAGGAAAAGGTGCATGGTTACAACATCGTGCCCAGACGTTATCTCTGTGGTGTATGTTTGCGCAAACCGTACCTGCATTTATTGATGAAGGAGCATTTGCAGTACAATCTACCTATCAGGAACTGCCTTTATTTATCTTTAGTTTCCTTGCTTTAGCAGTTAATGTGGCAGTGATTGTATATATGATTTACAAAGTAGTAAAAACCAAACGAAATCCTTATCTGGCAGAGCTTTATACAGATTTAGGAGAATATAAAATGATAAAGTCATTAGCAGAATAATGTGCTAATGGTAATGAGAGGAATAAAAACATGCACATGTCAGATGCTCTAATTATCCCAGCTGTTGCAGGGACGATGTATGCCTGTTCTACGATTGTGACAGGAGTAAGTATTAAAAAACTGGATTTAAAAGAAGATGGAAAAAAAATAGCCATGATGGGAGTAATGGGGGCCTTTGTGTTTGCAGGGCAAATGATTAATTTCACCATTCCATTTACTGGATCTTCTGGACATCTTTGTGGTGGTTTTTTACTTGCGTCCTTATTGGGGCCCTTTGGAGGTTTTTTGTCCATGGTTGCGGTATTGTTAATTCAAGCACTTTTGTTTGGAGATGGAGGACTGTTAGCCCTGGGTTGTAATGTATGGAATATGGCTTTTACCGGATGTTTTTTAGCAACCTTTTTCATCTATAAACCTATGCTGAAAAAAACGTTCACCAGAAAAAAACTAGTGATCGCTTCCGTTGTTGGGTCTGTATTGTCTCTTCAGGTAGGTGCATTCTTTGTGACAATTCAAACGACTCTGTCAGGGATTTCAGAGTTACCTTTTGGGGGATTTTTAATGGTTATGCAACCCATTCATTTGGCAATTGGTGTAGTAGAAGGACTAATAACAGCTTCCGTACTGAGCTTTGTTTATGAAAATAAACCAGAGTTGTTATGGCTTTATGACAAAACCCAGGAAGAACTGTTGGAAACAACTCAACAGAAACTACCGAAACGTATGCTGCTTGTGTTTAGCATTTTAACACTGTTTTTGGGTGGACTCCTGTCTCTGTTTGCATCCGCAAATCCTGATGGACTGGAGTGGTCAATTGAAAAGCTCGCAGGTGGGGAACTAACAGGAATGCATAGTTTCTTCCATGATTTTGCGGCTAGCATTCAGGAAACTGTAGCGATTTTCCCAGACTATGGATTCCAAAACAGTGAAAGTCTGGCAGGGACAAGTTTCTCTGGTATTCTTGGAGCTATTGTTGTCTTTGTTTTATTAAGTATGGTTGGTGTAACGAAGCACTATTTGAGAAAGAAAAAAGTTTATGAATAAGATTTATTTGGCGGTTCATAAAATCCGAACAATTGAAGAACTTGCAAGAAGAGACCAGTGGGTGAATAAACTTCATCCACTGGTTAAATTTATCGTAACCATATCGTTTTTAGTTTGTCTTATTTCAATCCATAGATTTGATTTGGAAAGACTTATGTATTTAGCGGTTATATTATATGTATGCTTTTTGGCAGCAAATCTCTCTCTTGTACAGGCACTTAAAAGAATCTGGTACATAATTCCGCTTCTTATCGTGGGAGGAATTGCAAATCCTATCTTAGATAGAAAAGAACTGGAACTGATTGCTGGGGTGATGATAACCTCGGGGCAACTTAGTTTTTTTGTATTACTATTGAAAGGGATGTTATCCGTATTGATGTCCTATTTTTTGATTGCAACAACGACTATGGAAGAACTTACGGCAGCCCTGTATCTTGTAAAAGTACCAAGGTCCTTCATTTTAATTATATTATTTGTGTATCGTTACCTTTTTCTTTTGATGGAAGAAACCAGTCAAGTACTTGTTGCCTATCAACTTCGAACATCTGGATCAAAGGGCATTCATTATAAGGAGTGGGGGTCATTGGTTGGCTTATTACTTCTTCGGACCATCAAAAGAGGAGAAGAGTGTTATCAAAGTATGAAACTTAGAGGATATCAGGGTGGTTTTTATACGATGAAAAGTTTAAAGGTGAATAAAGTAGATATACTCAGTTTAGGAGCATATGCTTTGCTGTTGTATCTAGTTTTTCAAGGTCCTGTTTTTGTGTGGATAGGAGTATGGCTGGAAGGAGTAATGGGGTGAATGAAATGTTAGTTACAATACAAAATCTTAGCTTTTCCTATGAAAAAATAGAAAATGAAATTCTCCATGATATAAGTTTCGATGTTTCTCGTGGAGAAAGTATTGGAATTATTGGTTCCAATGGAAGCGGAAAATCTACTCTGTTAAAAGTGATAGCAGGTCTATATCCTGATTTTCAGGGTAGGGTTAAAATTCAGGACATGGAAGTGGTTAAAAAAAACGTAAACCACATACAGCAACAGCTGGGTTATGTATTTCAAGATGTAGACAGCCAGTTGTTTTTGTCTACGGTGGAAGAGGAACTTTGTTTTGGACCTATGAATCAGGGGCTGTCTAAATCTTTGGTGAAAGAGAGAGTTCAAAAAACTGCAGACATATTAGGACTAAATTCACTAAGGGACAGGCAAATCAGTAAACTTTCAGGAGGAGAAAAACGACTGGTTTCCTTAGGTTGCGTACTGACAATGAATCCCTTATTACTTTTAATGGATGAACCTACTACCGCACTGGATTCAAAGAATAGGCGTAATTTTATTCGATTATTTCAAAGTCTGGAGCAGACAAAGATTATGGTTTCTCATGATTTGGATCTGATACTGGAAACTTGTAAACGAACCATACTTCTAGATAAAGGAAGGGTAATATGTGATATGGACACAACTACACTTTTGAAGAATGAAGAATTGCTTGCCAAATATGACTTAGAGCTGCCGTATGCTCTGCAAAAAAAATAGGAATCTTACATTGCAAAAATCCAGAATCATAGTATAATTTAAATAGTAGTTTTGGTACTTTTAAAATGAAATGAATTCGCACACGTTTTCTGGAGGCAGATATGAATTTAGATTTTCAGAGTAGTAACCAGACAGAAGGATTAAGGGAAGATTCACCAATTACAGATTCTATGATACTTGATATTATCATGAAGAATTCCCAGGACACCATATACTTTAAAGATCGTAATTCTAAATTCATAGCCAACAGTCATGCACATTTAGCTCAAGTGGGTTGTGCTACGACAGAAGAGATGATAGGGAAAAGTGACTTTGATTACTTTCCTGAAGTTTTTGCAATGCAGGCATTTCTTGATGAGAAGAAAATTATGGAAACAGGAATTCCAATTATTAGTAAGGAAGAAAAATTAATTCTTCAAACAGGAGAAACAGTTTGGTTTTCTGCTTCTAAGTACCCTATCTATGATGAAAAAGGAAGTATTATTGGAACTTGGGGCACTTCCAGAGATATTACAGAATTAAAACGGACGCAAGAAGAATTAAGACAATTAAATTTAAAATTAGAAAGTAATAATCAGGAATTACAAAAATTATCAGACTTAGATGGTCTTTCGGAGTTATATAATCAACGAAAGTTTTATGAAATTTTAGAACAAACCATAGAGGTTTGTCAAAAAAAGAAAGCCATGGGACATGGTTGTACCTTTAGTGTCATTATGATGGATATTGATAAATTCAAAGAAATTAATGATACCTACGGCCATCCAGCTGGAGATACTGCGATTCGATATATTGCAGGAATCATTCGAAATAACAAACGGGTAGATGACTTCTGTTTTCGCTGTGGTGGAGATGAGTTTGCTATGATTCTTATGGATACGGGGATTGAATCTGCAAAATTTGTGGCAGAAAGACTTCGACGGATGATAGAAGAAAGTCCACTGTTTTATCATCATCAGCAGATACCACTTACCATAAGTGCAGGTGTAAAAGAATTTCATCTGGATGATACAACATATAAAATATTGGAACAGGTTGATCAAACCCTTTACGCTTCAAAGAAAAATGGACGTAATCAGGTAAACTATTAAAAAGAGTCTTAGATAGGACTCTTTTTTTGTAAGGAGGTATTTCATGAGTCAGCAAAATTTAATCCATATGTACTATGGTGATGGAAAAGGAAAAACTACATGCAGTATTGGTTTGGCAATTCGTGCTGCTGGAAGTGGAATGAAGGTTCTGTTTGTTCAGTTTATGAAGGGAAGAGATACTTCGGAACTTAGAATTTTAGAAAATTTAGAAAATGTACAAATATTCAGAAATCATAAGGATCTTGGTTTTTTAAACACAATGACATTAGAGCAACAGGAAAGCATGAAACAGATGCATCAAACAACACTGGAACAGGTCGCTAGTATAATAGAACGAGGAGACTGTGATTTGCTTGTGCTGGATGAATTGTTGTCTGCTTATGAATATCATTTAATTGATCGAGATTTCATATTAAAAATTTTGGATGAAAGAAAAGCCGAGATTGTTGTAACGGGTGTAAACAGAATTGAAGAAATCCTAGATAAAGCAGATTATGTAACCAACTTTAAAATGGAAAAACACCCTTATACAAAAGGAATTATGGCAAGGCGCGGAATTGAATTCTAAATTCGAATTTGCTATTGTCAAAAACATATTTCGTTAGTAAAATGTAATAGGGTTTTTAAGGGACAGTTCGGCCTTACCGAACCAAAAAAAATAGGAGGTTTCTATCATGTTTAAGCTCAAAGAAAATGGTACAAATGTATCAACAGAAGTGGTAGCGGGCATTACAACGTTTTTTGCAATGGCATATATTATCGTTGTAAATCCTGGAATTTTAAGCGCTGCCGGTATGGAATGGGGAGCAGTATTTTTAGCAACCATCATTTCAGCAATTATTGGCACACTGATTATGGGACTTGTTGCCAATGTACCTTATGCACAGGCACCTGGGATGGGACTGAATGCATTTTTCGTTTACACCGTTTGTTTCGGTTTAGGATTTACCTGGCAGCAGGCGTTGTCTATGGTATTTATCTGTGGTCTATTCAATATTTTGATTACAGTAACCAAAATACGTAAGCAAATTATCAAATCCATTCCTCATGGTCTTCAAAATGCCATCGCAGGTGGAATTGGTATTTTCATTGCGTATATTGGATTTTTAAATGTTGATTTTATTGGTTTTACAGACGTTAGTGTTTTGGAAGCAACTCCAGATGGTTACCCAACTTTAGTAAATGCGGTTCCTACACTTGCAAAGTTAAATCAACCAGGTTTCTGGGTATTCTTAATCGGTTTGGTTTTAACCGTAATTCTTTTGATTTTAAAAGTAAGAGGTGCTATTTTAATCGGTATTATTGCAACCAGTCTTGTTGGTATCCCAATGGGCGTTACTACAATGGCAGAATCAGTAAGTTTTAGTGATTCACTTGCAGCGCTTCCTACAACTTTTGGAGCGATTTTTACCAGTGAAGGAATCGTATCACTCTTCACGGATTTAACAAAGCTTCCATTGGTACTCATAACCATTTTCTCTTTCAGTTTGTCAGATACCTTTGATACCATTGGAACCTTTATTGGAACTGGTCGTAGAGCTGGTATCTTTAGCGAAGAAGATGAAAAAACCATGGAAGAAAGTACTGGATTCAAATCAAAAATGGACAAAGCTTTATTTGCAGATGCAACAGCAACTTCCATTGGTGCTATTTTTGGTACTTCAAACACAACTACTTATGTCGAAAGTGCTGCTGGTATTGCTGCTGGTGGACGTACCGGTTTAACAAGTGTTGTTGTAGCAATTTGTTTTGCAATCAGTGCATTTTTATCTGCATTTGTAAGTATCGTACCTTCACAGGCTACAGCACCTGCATTAATTATTGTTGGTGTTATGATGATGGCATCCTTTAAAGAAATTAACTGGACAGAACTTGATGAAGCAATTCCTGCATTTTTTGCTGGTGTCTTTATGGCATTTTGTTACAGTATTTCTTATGGTATTGCAGCTGGATTTATTTTCTATTGTATCGTTAAAATATTCAAAAAACAGGCAAAAGAAATTCATCCAATTTTATGGATTGCAACTGGTTTATTTATTTTAAACTTTGTACTCTTAGCCTTAATCTAAAAAATGTAGCAAATTTGAATGGTCACCTTCGGGTGGCCATTTTTTTATGTTTTAAAGATTGTTGCTGAGGCTACTTATATGAAAACAAAAAAGAGGATATAATAGTGGTGTAGCGAAATCGTGTTTTAGTTGTAGTGAAAGGACAGGACATAAAAATGGAAGATAAAAAAGTTATGATTAAGAATATGAAGATGGCAGAAGTAGAGGTTATGAAGGATCTTGTAAATTATATGGATCAGCAGGTGGTAAGTAAAACGCTTGTGCAAAACAAAAGTGTAAGCATGACATTGTTTGCCTTTGACAAGGGTGAAGAAATCAGCTCTCATGAGTCCAGTGGAGATGCATTTGTTCAGTGTCTAGATGGAGTTGGAGAAATTACCATAGATGATCAAACCTATCTATTGACAGAAGGACAGTCTATCGTGATGCCTGCAAAACACCCTCATGCAGTTTTTGGAAAAGAACGTTTTAAGATGCTTTTGGTTGTTATTTTCTAAAACCATTGTAAAAAAATATTAAATTTTAAAATGTACCTTGAAAATGTGAGCAGTAAAAGTTAAACTCACTTTAGATATGTAGGTGCATGAACAACATGCAGATGGGAATTTTCGATGAACAGTTTTTTTGATTTAGAGAATCCGCTTTGGAGTTTTCTTGGAAAGTTAACGGATGTATTTATACTTTCTTTATTATGGTTTATTTGCAGCATTCCAATTATTACCATTGGTGCTTCCACTTCTGCATTATATTATTGTACATTGAAATTATCGGTTGATAAAGAAGGCTATACCGTTAAATCCTTTTTTGGGGCATTTCGCAATAACTTTAAACAGGGAACTATAGCATGGATTATACTTCTTTTTGTTGGAGGGCTTCTTTACTTTGATTTGATGTGGTCCTTTCAAACAGGTGGAACGATTGGGAAAAGTATGTTGTTAGTTTTTGGAGTAACACTTCTATTATATTTCATGGTTTCTGCCTATGTATTTCCTTTGATTGTAAGGTGCGAAAGTAAGTTAAAGAATATTTTTATATGGGCATTTGTAATGAGTATCCGAAATATACATATTAGCATTGTACTTGTTTCTCTTACCATAGGGTTGTTCTTCATTGGTTTTTTTGTGTTTTGGCCAATCTTTTTTATCGGAATGGGATTTCTAGCATTTATTCAAGCATATTTCATTAATCTTGTTTTTAAAAAATATAAACTTGAACTTTCATAAAAATGGAGGCTGTTACATCCAGCCTCCATCCATTGTGATAACCTGACCTGTTAAATAACTTGGAGAAGAGGCTAGTTGAACCACTGCTTGTGCAATTTCTTCTGGGTGACCCAGTCGATCTGCTGGAATATCTTCTATAATAGCTTCCAAATCCTGTTCAGTTAAAAACTGATTCATGGAGGTATCAATAATTCCGCAGGCTATGGCATTTACTTGAATATTACTTGGAGCGAGTTCCTTAGCCAAGGACTTGGTAAAGGAATTAATCCCTCCTTTAGATGTGGAATAAGCAACTTCCATCGAAGCACCATTGTTACCCCAAACCGATGAGATATTAATAATACGTCCTGATTTCTCTTTTAACATAAGAGGGATAGCAAATTTGGAACAATAAAAAACAGAAGATAGGTTGGTATTCATGAGTTGATGCCAATCATGAAATGACATTTCGTGAAGTAATCCCACATAAGAGATCCCTGCGTTGTTTACTAATAAATCCAATTTTGGTATTTGTGAAAATAAGTTTTCAACCTGCTCATAGTTGCTGATATTACAAGGCAAAGCGGTACAGTTTATATGGTAGAGAGAAGTTAATTGTTCTGCCAACTGAAATAATCGTTCGGTATGTTTTAGACTCACTAAATATAAATGATAACCTTCTTTGGCTAGTGCATGAGCAGTAGCTTCACCGATTCCTCTTGATGCACCTGTTATCAGGGCGAAACGAGCTGGTATATTCATTAAATTGTGTTGATTCATAAGGCACCTCCATAGAAATAGTATGTTGCAAGGATTGATTTTAAATGAAACTATAAGTATACTGATACCTATAGTATACTATGAATTGAAGAAAAGAAATAGGAGAAAGTTATGGCAGATATTTTTGATTTGGTAATTATTGGTTCGGGTCCTGCAGGACTTTCAGCAGCTATTTATGCAGAGCGCGCAAGACTAAAAACTGTGGTTTTGGAAAAAAGCGGAATGAGTGGTGGGCAGATTCTAAATACGTATGAAGTGGATAACTACCCAGGGTTACAAGGAATAAATGGTTTTGACATGGGAATGAAATTTCGTGAACATGCCGATTATCTGGGTGCTAAATTTAAGGATGCGGATGTTATAGGAATAACGGATGAAGCAGGCCTTAAAAAAATTCCCACTACAGCAGGGGATTTTTTAACAAAAACAATTATTATTGCTTCTGGAGCATCTTATGCAAAACTTGGTATCACAGGAGAAAATCAATTTGGTGGTAAAGGTGTTTCTTACTGTGCTACCTGTGATGGCGCTTTCTTTCGAAACAAGACGACAGCAGTAATCGGTGGTGGTGATGTTGCAGTTGAAGATGCTATATTTCTGGCAAGAACATGTGAAAAAGTATATCTCATACATAGAAGAAATGAGCTTAGAGCAGCAATGGTTTTACAGGAAGCTCTTTTTGAACAAAAAAATATTGAAGTTATTTGGGATTCTGTTGCAGAGGAAATTCAGGGAAATGATTTTGTTGAACATTTATCAATTAAGAATGTGAAAACCAATGAGAAAAGAACTCTTGATTTACAGGGAGTTTTTATTGCAGTTGGTTTAAATCCAAATTCAGATTTTTTGAAAAACGTTGTGGCAATGGATGATAAAGGATACGTTATTGCTGAGGAAGATGGAGTAACAAATGTTCCAGGTATTTTTGTCGCTGGTGATGTACGAACAAAAATGCTTCGTCAAATTGTAACAGCAGTATCTGATGGAGCCAATGCAGTTACCAGTGTTCAGCATTATTTAATTAGCCATAAATAAAATTATTAAAATGTTACAAAAAACTGCATGAAGAATCGTGCAGTTTTTTTATTTGGCTAAAGTGCAGCCAAACATAAGAAATGCCCGTTATTACAGTGTTTTCAATGGAAATAATGCGTGATAAAATTCATTGACAAAAGGATATTATGATGTTATATTTGTTTACAGATGTAACAAATTCGTAACAAATAGGCAAAAGGAATGAAACACATCAAAGTTGATTTGTTCGTATGGAGGCTCAATGAATCGTAAATATGCACATATAAAAGTGAAAGTAATCGCTGGTGTTTTTGTAGCTACTCTTATTTTCTCACAATTGAATATAGTAACTCAGGCGGCAAGCCTTTCTTCAGTATTACCATCAGCTGGTATTGGACTTGCACTTGTTGAAAACAGTAAAAGTAGTAAAAATGTGAATATCACAGTGATTCAAGATGCCAGTGTTGCTAAGGCAAACCAATCCACTGAGGAAGCAATGCTTTCTGATATGATTGGTGAGAATGAAGATTTTACAAAACTTGTAATTGCTCAGGTTAATGATTATGTGAATGTTCGTAGTCTTCCATCAGAAGAAGGCGAAGTTGTTGGGAAGTTATATAATAATTCAGTTGGAACTTTTGTTAGTGAAAAAGATGGTTGGTATCAGATTACCTCAGGAACTGTTACAGGATATGTGAAAGCAGAATATTGTGTGACTGGAACTGAAGCAATTGAACTTGCAAAGGAAGTGGGAACCAGAATCGCAACCGTAACTACAACTACTTTAAAGGTTCGCAGCGAAGCAAGTCTAGAGGCAACTGTTCTTGGATTGGTTCCACTTGAAGAAGAACTAGTTGTAACAGAAGAAGTAAATGGCTGGGTTAAGGTTAATATAGAAGAAGGTGATGGATTTGTATCTTCCGAATATGTATCCTTAAGAACTGAGTTTGTTCAGGCGGAATCGAAGGCAGAAGAAGAAGCTCGTTTAAAGAAAGAAGAAGAAGCTAGAAAAGCAGCCCAGGCAGCAGCAAGAAAATCAACACAGAGTACAAGCAGTTCAAATGCTAATTATACAGCACCTGTTGTGACTGGTGATAGTGAACAAGGGAAAGCGGTTGCTGAGTTTGCACTTCAGTTTGTTGGAAATCCTTATGTTTATGGTGGAACAAGTTTAACAGATGGAGCAGACTGTTCCGGATTTGTATTAAGCGTCTATAAAGAATTTGGTGTATCACTTCCTCATTCTTCAGCATCAGATCGTTCTCAAGGATATGCTGTGGCTAGTCTGGACGAAGCACAACCAGGAGATTTAATTTGTTATTCTGGACATGTAGCATTGTATATTGGCGGCGGACAGATTGTTCATGCAAGTACAAGTAAAACTGGAATTATTGTTTCAAAAGCGGATTATCGTAAAATTCTTGCAATTCGTAGAATTTTCTAATTAATATAAGATGAGATTATAAGAGTTCTGACTTAGGTCAGGGCTCTTTTTTTGATTCTATTCTATTTTGTTGTTCAATTTGTTTTCGCTATGAAGTGAACTAAAAATCACCTTATACAAAGTTCACAAAAATTTTACAAAACGCAATAAAAATGTAAATTATGAGCAACTAATTTAGCTCTTTAAAGTGAAAAGTTATCCACAGTGAAAAACACGTAAATATGGGGATTTTTTACTTATACACTGACTTATACACATTATCCACAGAGAAAAAAATGAAAACAAGGGATTTCTTATGGAAACCATAGGAACAAATGTTTTGTGTAGATATCATAAAAAGCATGAATTTTAGTTTTTTTTAATAATATCTATTGACTTTATTAATGTCAAAAACTTACCTTAATATTCTGAAAATAATAGTATTTATTCATATGTTATGTTATAATAAGCCTAAGCTAAAGATCGAATTACATCTTTAGAGAACGAAACAATGGAAGGGATGAGCGACATGAAATTTATTATTAGCGGAAGAAACATTGATGTCACCGAAGGATTAAAATCAGCAGTTCTAGATAAAATCGGAAAACTGGAGAAATACTTTACCCCGGAGACGGAAGTTCATGTTACGTTAAGTGTCGAGAAAGACAGACAGAAAATTGAGGTAACAATACCCGTAAAAGGCAATATAATTCGTTCCGAACAGGTTAGTAACGATATGTATGTATCCATTGACCTGGTTGAAGAAATTATTGAAAGACAGTTAAAGAAATACAAGAATAAACTGGTTGATTTAAAACAGAGCAATGCTAATTTTAAAAAAGAGTACATCGAAAAAGATTATATGGAAGATGAAGAAATTAAAATTGCAAAAAGCAAACATTTTGATATTAAACCAATGTATCCAGAAGACGCATGTATTCAGATGGAACTATTAAGTCATAATTTCTTTGTATTTGTAAATGCAGACACCGATCAAGTTAATGTGGTTTACAAAAGAAAAAACAACACCTATGGAATTATTGAACCAGAAGAATAAACTATATAGGAAGAGGAGGTCGGCGTTATGCTGACCTCTTTTTTGTTTATTTTTCTATATTTTGCCCTTCGGGAAGCAATAATTTGGTACAGTCGTAAGATGTTTAAAAAGTCAAAAGAAAAGCAAAGTCAAAAGAAAAGCAATTGCCAAATGTAGAATCATATGTTAGAATAAAGTCGTTGACAATGACAAAAAAATAACAATCATTGAAAAACGTTGATATTTCAAGGATAAAAAGATTAAATGGAGGAATGAATCATGGCAAAAAAAGTAGTTTTAGCAGGCGCATGCCGTACCGCCATTGGTACCATGGGCGGAGCATTAAGCACTACACCAGCAGCTGATCTTGGCGCAGTTGTAATCAAAGAAGCTTTAAAAAGAGCAGGGGTTGCACCAGAAGCAGTAGATCATGTATATATGGGAAGCGTTATTCAGGCAGGACTTGGGCAGAATGTTGCTCGTCAGGCATCCATCAAAGCAGGACTTCCTATTGAAGTTCCAGCTGTTAGCATTAATGTAGTTTGTGGTTCAGGTTTGAACTGTGTTAATATGGCTGCTCAGATGATTATGGCAGGGGATGCTGATATTGTTGTTGCAGGTGGTATGGAAAATATGTCTTTAGCACCTTACACAATTCCACAGGCTCGTTTTGGATATCGTATGGGTAATGCAACTATGGTTGATACCATGGTGAACGATGCATTATGGGATGCTTTTAATAACTACCATATGATTCAGACCGCTGATAATATATGTAAAGATGAAAGATGGAATCTTACAAGAGAAGAATTAGATGAATTTGCTTTAGCAAGTCAGCTGAAATGTGAAGCTGCACAGGCTGCTGGTAAATTTGATGACGAAATTGTACCTGTTATGGTAAAAGTTAAAAAAGACATGGTAGAATTTAAAAAGGATGAAGGCCCACGTGCTGGAACAACCATTGAAGCGTTACAGAAACTTCGTGCGATTAATAAAGATGGAATGGTTACCGCTGGAAATGCATCTGGAATCAATGATGGTGCAGCAGCAATTGTTGTAATGAGTGAAGAAAAAGCAAAAGAATTGGGTGTAACTCCAATGGCAACTTTCGTTGCAGGTGCTCTTGGTGGTGTGGACCCAACTATTATGGGAATCGGACCAGTTGCATCTACTAAAAAATTATTAGATAAAACAGGAATGAAAATTGAAGATTTTGATCTGATTGAAGCAAATGAAGCATTTGCAGCTCAGTCGATTGCTGTAGGTAAAGATTTAGGCTTTGATCTTACCAAATTAAATGTAAATGGTGGAGCAATTGCTCTTGGACATCCAGTAGGCGCTTCCGGTTGTCGTATTTTAGTAACCTTATTACATGAAATGCAGAAACAAGATGCAAAAACAGGTCTTGCTACTTTGTGTATTGGTGGCGGAATGGGATGCTCAACAATCGTTAAGAGAGACTAACAATTGATCAATGATGATGACGGATACAGGCTGTAGTGGCAGGTATTCGTCATACTTAAGTAATTAAACAGATAAAAAACCGTGTTCGCAGTTGCGAAAGGATGGAGGATGTATGGAATTTGTTTTATATGAACAAAAAGGGTCTGTGGCTGTTATCACAATCAGTCGTGAAAAGGCATTAAATGCTCTGAATTCAAACGTTTTAAAGGAACTTGACAGTGTATTAGATGGAGTTAATCTGGAAGAAGTAAGATGTCTTATTTTAACTGGTGCAGGTGAAAAATCATTTGTTGCAGGAGCCGATATTGGTGAGATGAGTTCCCTTACAAAAGCGGAAGGTGAAGCATTTGGTAAAATTGGGAATGATGTGTTCCGTAAACTTGAAATGTTCCCTATTCCAGTGATTGCAGCGATTAATGGATTTGCTTTAGGCGGTGGCTGTGAAATTGCTATGAGCTGTGATATTAGAATTTGTTCTGATAATGCAGTTTTTGGACAACCAGAAGTTGGTCTTGGAATTACACCTGGATTTGGTGGAACTCAAAGACTTCCACGTATTGTTGGAGTTGGTATGGCAAAACAGATGATTTATGCTGGCAGAAATATCAAAGCAGATGAGGCTCTTCGCATTGGTCTTGTTAATGCGGTATATACACTGGAAGAATTAATGCCTAATGCTGAAAAACTTGCACAGACGATAGCAAAAAATGCTCCTATCGCAGTTCGTAACTGTAAAGAAGCAATTAATAAAGGCTTAGATGTAGATATGGATCAGGCGATTATTATTGAAGAAAAATTATTTGGTAACTGCTTTGAATCTTATGATCAAAAAGAAGGAATGGCAGCATTTCTTGAAAAAAGAAAAGTAGAAGCATTTTTAAATCGTTAATCATAGAAAATATTTTAGGAGGATTTAACATGAAAGTAGGTATTATTGGAGCTGGAACCATGGGTTCAGGAATTGCTCAGGCTTTTGCAGAAACAGAAGGATATGAAGTATATCTTTGTGACATCAATGCTGAATTTGCAGCAAATGGAAAAAGCAAAATAGCAAAAGGACTTAGTAAGTTAGTAGAAAAAGGAAAAGTAACACAGGAATATGCAGACGGTTTACTTTCTAAAATCACAACTGGAACAAAAGAAATCTGTACAGACGCTGATTTAGTAGTGGAAGCAGCACTTGAAGTTATGAGTGTGAAGCAACAGACTTTCAAAGAATTACAGGAAATCGTTCCTGCAAACTGTATTTTTGCAACAAATACATCATCTCTTTCTATAACTGAAATTGGTACTGGTTTAGACCGAGCAGTTGTTGGTATGCATTTCTTCAACCCAGCAAACAGAATGAAATTAGTAGAAGTAATCGCAGGTCTTAATACACCAGCTGAAACAGTAGAAAAAATCAAACAGATTTCTGTTGAAATTGGAAAAGAACCTGTACAGGTTGAAGAAGCGCCTGGATTTGTTGTTAACAGAATTTTAATTCCTATGATTAATGAAGCTATCGGTATTTACGCAGAAGGAGTAGCATCTGTTGAAGGAATCGATACAGCAATGAAACTTGGAGCAGCTCATCCAATGGGACCTTTAGCTTTAGGTGATCTTGTTGGTCTTGATATTGTACTTGCTATTATGGAAGTATTAGAAAATGAAACTGGTGATCCTAAATATCGTCCACACCCACTTCTTAAGAAAATGGTTCGTGGAAAACAGTTAGGTATGAAAACTGGAAAAGGATTTTATGATTATTCGAAATAAGTAATAGGAAGTTCATTACTATTTCTAAATATACTATTTTAATTATGGAGGAAATTTAAACATGGATTTTACATTAAGTAAAGAGCATGAAATGGCCAGAACTCTTTTTAGAGATTTTGCCGTAAATGAAGTTAAGCCTTTAGCTCAAGAGGTTGATGAAACAGAAGTATTCCCTAGAGGAACTACAACAAAAATGCAAAAACTTGGATTTATGGGAATTCCTGTACCAAAGGAATACGGCGGACAGGGTTGTGACACATTAACCTATGCTATGTGTGTTGAAGAACTTTCAAAAGTTTGCGGTACAACAGGAGTTATCGTTTCAGCTCATACTTCACTCTGCGCAGAACCTATTAAAAAATTTGGTACAGAAGATCAGAAAAAGAAATTTTTAGTACCACTTGCTAATGGAGAAAAATTAGGCGCGTTCGGTTTAACAGAACCAGGTGCAGGTACCGATGCTTCCGGTCAGCAAACCAAAGCTATCGTAGATGGTGATGATTATATCATCAACGGAAGTAAAATTTTTATCACAAATGGTAAAGAAGCAGATATCTATGTTATTTTCGCCATGACAGATAAATCAAAAGGAACCAAAGGAATTACCGCTTTTATTATTGAAAAAGGAACTCCTGGATTCACTTTTGGAACCAAAGAAAAGAAAATGGGTATTCGTGGATCAGCTACATATGAATTGATTTTCACAGATTGCAGAATTCCAAAAGAAAATATGTTAGGACAAGAAGGCAAAGGATTTGGAATCGCAATGCAAACACTGGATGGTGGACGTATTGGTATTGCAGCTCAGGCACTTGGACTTGCAGCAGGCGCTCTTGAACAAACCATCGCTTATGTAAAAGAAAGAAAACAGTTTGGAAGAAGTATCAGCAAATTCCAAAATACACAGTTTATGATTGCTGATATGGCAACAAAAGTTGAAGCAGCTAGATTATTGGTTTATAAGGCAGCAATGGCAAAAGATACACAGAAGAAATTCTCTGTAGAAGCAGCTATGGCAAAATTATATGCTTCAGAAGTTGCTATGGAAGTAACAACAAAAGCTGTTCAGCTTCATGGTGGTTATGGATATACAAGAGAATATGATGTAGAACGTATGATGCGTGATGCTAAAATCACAGAAATCTACGAAGGAACAAGCGAAGTTCAGAGAATGGTTATTGGCGGAGCTTTATTATAATTCCAAAATCAAACTAGTTCCTGACAATCTCGCATGAAACAAATACAAAATATAAGGAGTGACAATACAGTGAAAATCGTTGTATGTATAAAACAAGTTCCAGATACAAATGAAGTAAAATTGGATCCAGTAACTGGCACATTAATCCGTGATGGAGTGCCAAGTATCATTAACCCAGATGATAAAGCAGGTTTAGAAGTAGCCCTTTCTTTAAAAGATAGTCTAGGAGCAGAAGTTTCTGTAATCACAATGGGACCTCCTCAGGCAGATGCTGTTTTACGTGAAGCAATGGCTATGGGAGCAGATAAAGCTTATTTAATCACAGATAGAGCATTTGGTGGAGCAGATACACTGGCAACATCTACAACAATTGCTGCAGCAATTAAAAAATTAGACTATGATTTAATTATTGCTGGACGTCAGGCAATTGATGGTGATACTGCACAGGTTGGACCACAGATAGCAGAACATTTAAATATTCCAAATATTTCTTATGCAGAAGCTGTTGAAGTAGAAGGCGATACCGTGATCGTAAAACGTCAATATGAAGATAGATATCATACAGTAAAAGTACAGATGCCATGTCTGATTACAGCTCTTGGAGATATGAATAAACCTCGTTATATGACACCAGGCGGAATCTTTGATGCATTTAGAAGCAAAGAAGTGACTGTATTTACAAGACCTGATTTAGATGTAGAAGATGCAGCAATTGGTTTAAAAGGTTCACCTACTAAGGTTGCAGCTTCTTGGCCAAAAAGTTTAAAAGCAGCAGGTGTAAAAGTGACTTTAGATCCTCAGGAATCAGCAGAATATATTGTTGAGAAATTACAGGAAAAATTCATCTTCTAATTAGAAATCGATTTATAAAATCAGAATAGTATATAATCATAGAAAGAGGTAAAAGAATGAGTTTACAAGATTATAAAGGCGTATTAGTCTTCGCACAACAACTTGATTGTCAAGTGACCGGTGTTTCTTTTGAGCTAATTGGAAAAGGAAAAGAACTGGCTACAGAACTTGGAACAGAAGTTACCGCAGTTGTATTAGGCTCAGGTGTACAGGCATTAGCAGATGAACTTGCTGCTTTTGGTGCAGACAGAGTAATTGTAGTAGATGATCCAGTATTAGCAGAATATACAACAGAACCTTACACACATGCGATTTGCACAGTTATCGAACAATATAAACCAGAAGTTGTATTATTTGGAGCAACAGCAATTGGCCGTGATCTTGCACCACGTGTTTCTGCAAGAGTAAAAACTGGTTTAACAGCTGACTGTACAAAATTAGAAGTAGATGCTGAGACCAAAAATCTTCGTATGACACGTCCTGCTTTTGGTGGAAATATTATGGCAACTATCGTTTGTCCTGATAACCGTCCACAGATGGCAACTGTTCGTCCTGGTGTTATGCAGAAAATCAAAAAAGATACAAGTAAAAAAGCTGTTGTAGAAGTTGTTACTCCAGGCTTTGAAAAAAACAATAAATATGTTGAAGTAATGGAAGTTGTTAAAACTGTAAGTGATAAAATTGATATTATGGATGCTAAAATCCTAATAGCTGGTGGACGTGGTGTTGGTTCTAAAGATAACTTTAAGTTATTAGAAGATCTTGCAGAAGCTCTGGGCGGAGAAGTTGCTTCTTCTCGTGCAAGTGTTGATGCTGGTTGGACAGAAAAAGATCAACAGGTTGGTCAGACAGGTAAAACTGTACGTCCAAATCTTTATATAGCAGTTGGTATTTCTGGAGCTATTCAGCATTTAGCTGGAATGGAAGAAGCAGAAATCATTATTGCAATTAATAAAGATGAAACAGCTCCAATTTTTGATGTTGCTGATTATGGTATGGTTGGGGATTTAAATAAAATCTTACCAATTTTAACAGAGCAAATCAAAGCAGCTAGAGGATTAAAATAATTTTTCAATGCTGTTGAATACATAATAAAATGGCCGCCACACATACTGTGTGGCGGCCATTTTGATTGTTTCATTGTTATATATTAAATAATGCTTCTACAAGACCTACACAGTCAGTAACGCAATCGCTACAGCTATTTAAAGGAGCTCCTGTTTCGCTACCCATTAATTCTTCGCAGATCGTAGTGGTGTTCTTGCCTAAAAACAAACCATACATATCTCGTACAATGGTATAGGTGGATTCTTTGGTTAATTCGCCATTCGCATTTCCCTTACTATTTAAAAAACCAGCAATCATGACAGCACCAGAAAGTGCTCCACAGGCACTTTTTTTGCCGCCCATACCAGCGCCAAATCCTTCCGCAGCCTTAAATAAAATCTCTTCGCTGATTCCAGTATCCTCACTAAACACACAGGCAACTGCCTGACAGCAATTATATCCTTTTTCACGTAGTTCCAATGCTTTTTTCTTACGGTCCATAAAAAATCCTCCATGCTTTTTTGTTCTCTGAATTCATTATAACATATCGTTAATCTTTTCACAATCATAAATAAAAAAAATTGACTATTTTTTATCAATCCACAGTATATAAGTATTGAGAGATATATACTGTGGATTATTTTGATTAGTAAACCATTACTTCTTCTTCTTTATTCATAACACGAAGAGCACCCTGAACCAACGCCAGTAATTCATCTTCCCCTGGATATATAGTAAATGGAGCAATCCATTCAGCACGTTCACTAAGAGTTCTAACAAGCATTTTATCATAAGCGATACCACCAGTTACGATAATCTGATCTACCTGACCTTTCAGAACGGTTGACATAGCACCAAGGTCTTTGGCAACCTGATAAGCAAAAGCATTGTATACTAAGGTTACTTTTTCATCACCTTCTAGAACTTTATTTTCAACTTCACGCATATCGTTTGTACCAAGATATGCAGTGATACCACCTTTTCCAACAATTTTTGAATAAATTTCCTTTTCTGTATATTCTCCACTGAAGCAAAGCTTAATCAAGGCACCTACAGGTACATTACCAGCTCGCTCTGGTGAGAAAGCACCTTCGCCATCCAGAGCATTGTTAACATCCACGACTTTACCATATTCATGTGCACCAACAGAAACACCACCACCCAAATGTACAACCAATAATCTTAAGGTATCATAAGGTTTTCCGATTTCTTTTGCATAGCGCTTTGCAACTGCCTTCTGGTTTAATGCATGAAATACACTTTTTCTTGGAAGTTCAGGTACACCAGATAAACGGGCTACATCAGTTAACTCATCAACAACAACTGGGTCTACAATAAAAGAAGGGATATTTAAACTATCACCAATTTCTCTTGCAAGAATTCCTCCAAGGTTAGAAGCATGCTGACCCTGTTTTCCAATTTGTAAATCATGTAGCAGAGAATCGGTTACCTGATAAGTTCCGCTTGGAATTGCCTTTAACATACCACCACGTCCAACAATCATGCCAAGTTCTTCTAATGGGAAGTTTTTTTCTTTTAATAAGTTTACAATGATTTCTTTTCTAAAGTCTTTTTGTTCGAAAATAGAAGCGTATTTGGAGATTTCTTCTGTACTGTGTCGAAGTGTTTGCTCAAATAGTAAGGTTTCATCTTCGTATACACCAATTTTTGTAGAAGTAGAGCCTGGATTGATAATTAAACTTTTAATTGACATAATAAACTCCTTTTATTTTTTATTTATTGAGTGATTCAGCAACAACTGCACCAAGTGCAATAGAATTCACTTTTGTTTCAAAATCATCAGATCTGGAGGTTAGAATTACAGGAGCCTTTGTACCAGTCAAAATATTTCCGTTTTTAACTTCGGCAGTGTGTACCAAACATTTATAAACCAGATTTCCAGCATGGATATCAGGAAATAGAAGAACATCTGCATCTCCAACTATTTTTCTGCCTTCCGCACCTTTGTGTTTTGCAGCTTCTGGGTCGATTGCAAGATCTAAGGAAAGAGGTCCATCAACAATACAGTTTTTGATGATGCCTTCATCGTTCATTTTGGTTAGTTCATTAGCTTCTACAGTCACTGGCATTTTAGGATTCACAACTTCTACAGCTGCTAAGGGAGCTACTTTTGGATTCATGACACCGCAAGCATTACAGATTTGAACAGTGTTTTCGATAATATGAACTTTGTCTTCTAGTGTTGGGTATGTCATAAAAGCAACATCTGTTAAGAAAAGTAGTTTATCCATTCCTTTGATATCAAACACACATACATGGGAAAGAGGATTCCCAGTTCTTAGTCCTACTTCTTTATCCAAAACACTTTTTAAAAATGATTTGGTATCAATTAAGCCTTTCATATACATATCTGCTTTGCCGTCTTTAACAAGACTTACTGCCTTTAAAGCGGCTGCATAATCATCAGCTTCATGGATGATTTCATAGTCAGAAAGATCCATATGAATGGAAGCAGCTATCTGACGGATTTTTGGTTCATCTCCTACTAAAATAGCATCTGCAATTTTTCTTTCACGGGCTGCCCGAACTGCTTCTAATACGGGTTCATCCTGTGCACAGGCAACTGCAACCTTTTTCATGGAACAACTGTTGAGTTTTTCCAGTAACGCGTCGAAATTTGTACTCATTATCACACCTCATGTATCTTATTTTTTCTTATTTTATGGGATTCATTACCCTCAAATCACCATTTGTTAAAATAATAACACTTCTATAAATATAGGTCAAGGTGATAGATGACGGAATATTGATGAATTTATGCAACTTATTTAAACTTTGTTCACAAAAAGTTAAGACACTGTACATGGTCAGAATGGTTGAATTACCTTTTGGAATCTGATACAATATAATTTAGTTTTTATGTGAAGTCTTAAATTAGGAAGGTTTGCAGCATGAAGTTAATAGAAAGTATTTTTGGAACTCATAGTGAGAGAGAATTGAAGCAGGTTACACCTATCGTAAAGAAGATTGAAAGTTTGAGACCAGCAATGCTGGCATTAACGGACGACCAGCTTAGAGAAAAAACAAAAGAGTTTAAAAAGCGATTACAGGAAGGTGCAACCCTTGATGATTTGCTTCCTGAGGCATATGCAACAGTTCGTGAAGCAGCAAGAAGAGTTCTTAATATGGAACATTATCCAGTTCAGTTGATTGGTGGAATTATTCTCCATCAGGGCAGAATTGCAGAAATGAAAACTGGTGAAGGTAAAACATTAGTATCTACATTACCAGCTTATTTAAATGCATTAGAGGGAAAAGGTGTTCATATTGTTACTGTTAATGATTACCTTGCAAAACGTGATGCAGAGTGGATGGGACAGGTTCATGAATTTTTAGGTTTAACAGTAGGTGTTGTTTTAAATAGTATGGAAAAAGAAGAGCATAGAGCTGCATATCAGTGTGATATTACCTATGTTACAAATAATGAACTTGGTTTTGATTACCTTCGTGATAACATGGTAATTTACAAAGAGCAGTTAGTTTTGCGTGATTTACATTATGCAATCATCGACGAAGTTGACTCGGTATTAGTTGATGAAGCAAGAACCCCTCTGATTATATCTGGACAAAGTGGAAAATCAACGAAATTATATGAAGCCTGCAATATTCTTGCAACCCAGTTAAGACGTGGTGCAGATGTTCAGGAATTATCCAAAATGGATGCCATTATGGGAATCACCCATGAAGAAACAGGTGATTTTATTGTAATGGAAAAAGATAAAGTAGTAAATTTAACAGCAGAAGGTGTGGAAAAAGTTGAAAAGTTTTTCCAAATTGAAAACTTGGCTGATCCAGAAAATCTTGAGATCCAGCATAATATGAATCTAGCGTTACGAGCACATAATCTTATGTTCCGTGATCAGGATTATGTGGTAAAAGATGATCAGGTTTTAATCGTTGATGAATTTACTGGTCGTATTATGCCAGGACGTCGTTATTCGGATGGATTACATCAAGCGATTGAAGCCAAAGAACATGTAAAAGTGAAACGAGAAAGTAAAACGCTGGCAACGATTACATTCCAGAACTTTTTCAATAAATATACAAAAAAATCTGGTATGACTGGAACGGCCTTAACAGAAGAAAAGGAATTTCGTGATATCTATGGAATGGATGTAATTGAAATTCCAACCAATCGTCCAGTTGCCAGAATTGACCATCAGGATGCGGTGTATAAAACAAAGAAGGAAAAACTTCAGGCAATTGTAAAATCGGTTGAAGAAGCGTATGCAATAGGACAACCAGTTTTGGTTGGAACAATTACCATCGAAGCATCAGAAGAAATCAGTCGTCTGTTAACGAAGAATGGAATCACTCATAAGGTTTTAAATGCAAAGTTCCATGAAATGGAAGCTGAGATTGTAGCAGATGCTGGTATGCATAAGTCTGTTACCATTGCAACAAACATGGCAGGCCGAGGTACCGATATTAAGTTGGATCAGGAAGCGAAAGCAGCAGGAGGTCTTAAGATCATCGGTACAGAACGTCATGAATCAAGACGTATAGATAATCAGTTAAGAGGTCGTGCAGGTCGTCAGGGCGATCCTGGTGATTCTAAATTTTATATTTCCTTAGAAGATGAGCTGATGAGATTGTTTGGTTCTGACCGTTTAATTTCTATGTTTAATACCTTAGGTATACCTGAAGGACAAGAAATCGAACATAAGATGTTAACCACTGCGATTCAGAATGCTCAGAAGAAAATTGAAGGAAATAACTATGGAATTCGTAAAAATCTCTTGGAATATGATCAGGTAATGAATGAGCAAAGAGAGATTATTTATACGGAACGAAGACGTGTACTGGAAGGCGAAAGTATGCGGGATGTTATCTACAAGGCGATTGTTGATATTGTAGAAAATAGTATTGATGTAGTTATTCGAGAGGATTCGGATCCAGAAGAATGGAATTTAGTGGAGTTAAATAATTTATTACTTCCAATAATCCCACTTGAGATGATTACACTGGATCGTATCGAAAAAAGAAAGAAGAATGCACTAAAACAACAGCTTAAAGAAGAGGCTGTTAGATTATATGAAAGTAAAGAAGCAGAATTCCCGGAACCAGAAGCGATTCGTGAGTTAGAACGAGTTATTTTGTTGAAAGTAATGGATCGTAAATGGATGGATCATATTGATGATATGGATCAGCTTCGCCAAGGTGTTGGACTTCAGGCTTACGCTCAAAAAGACCCATTGGTAGAATATAAGTTAGCTGGCTATGATATGTTTGATGCCATGATTGATAATTTTAGAGAAGATACGGTAAAACTCTTATTCCATGTAAGGATAGAACAAAAGGTAGAGAGAGAACAGGTAGCAAAAGTTACAGGAACTAATAAAGATGATTCTCTTCTAAAAGCACCATTGAAACGAGATGTGGCTAAAGTATATCCAAATGACCCATGTCCATGTGGCAGTGGTAAAAAATATAAGCAATGCTGTGGGAAAAACGCATAGTCTTTGCAGCAAAATGAATGGTGGTGACGTTAAGTGGTAGAATTAGACCAAATGAAATTTGAAATACAGGCATATAAAAATCCATTAGCGGAAGTGAGGGATTCACTTTGACTTAGATGACAAGTCAAAGAAAATTCAGGAATTGGAAATGGAAATGGAAGCACCGAATTTTTGGGATCAGCCAGAACAGGCAAATCTAAAAATGAGGGAACTGAAAAACCTAAAGGATACAGTAGACTTATACAGTCAACTTGCGGGGCAATATTCAGATATTGAAACTTTGATTGAAATGGGCTATGAAGAAAATGATTCGGATATGGTAAGTGAAATCCGACAGGAAATAGACCAGTTTATTCGAGAGTTTGAGGAACTACGAATCAGCACTCTTTTGTCAGATGAATACGATAAAAACAATGCCATTTTAAAACTGAATGCAGGTGCCGGAGGAACAGAGAGTTGTGACTGGGCTTCTATGCTTTACAGAATGTACACCAGATGGGCAGAAAGAAAAGGGTATACGGTAGAGGTATTGGATTATCTGGACGGTGAAGAGGCAGGAATTAAGTCTGTAACATTTCAGGTAAATGGATTGAATGCCTATGGTTATTTGAAGTCAGAAAAAGGTGTCCATCGGTTAGTTCGAATTTCACCATTTAATGCACAGGGAAAAAGACAGACTTCCTTTGTATCCTTGGATGTTATGCCAGAAATTGACGCAGATGTAGATGTTACCATTGATTCTGATGATCTTCGTATTGATACATATCGAAGCAGTGGTGCAGGTGGTCAGCATATTAACAAAACCTCATCGGCAATACGTATCACACATATTCCTTCTGGGATTGTTGTTCAATGTCAAAATGAGAGAAGTCAGCATTCTAATAAAGATAAAGCGATGCAGATGTTAAAAGCAAAGTTATATTTAATGAAAAAAGAGGAAAATGAGGAGAAGTTATCCAGTATTCGTGGAGAAGTTTCGGAAATTGGTTGGGGTAATCAGATACGCTCTTATGTCCTCCAGCCTTACACCATGATAAAGGATCATCGAACCAATTACGAATCAGGAAATACAGATGCGGTTTTAGATGGAGCATTAGATCCATACATGAATGCATACTTAAAATGGAAGAATACAGCAAAATAAATAAGAACAGCCACTTCAGAAAATTGAAGTGGCTGTTCTTATTTATTTTTACTTGGACATCAAATCCAGATAAAATTCAGTGAGTGTCATTCGGAAATAGGATAGTACCCATAAATTACCAATTCCAAAAGATAGAAAGCCTAGTAGAAAGAGAGGAATAAAGCCAACCATAATATAAAGAAGTCTTAAGCGATGACCTTTCATGATTTTTATACTTGTTTGCAATAATTCAGGTATTTCATAATCTGGAAAATCAACCAGTAAGTAATTTGCCATAGAAAATTGAAGTTCCATAAATAGGGGAACAGCAATTGCAGGGATAAGAGATAAAATAGTTGCAGATAATATTGAGTAACTTGGATTGGTCTGCATAAAATATACTAAAATTACCAATGGAAGTGTTGATAGAAAATCAACAGTTAAAATGATAAAACGCAATATGATGATCTTATTTGTCTGATTACGAAATCCATAAAAGATATCGGATATGGAATAAGGTTGGTGACAAATGATTTTTAAATTCTGAACGATATAACCTACAAGAAATATCCCGCCTACAATATCGACTATATAGGTGATGGATACACCGATCAGGTAACCAGTAAATGTAGATCTATTTACAAAAGAGGTTACAAAAGTGGTTAATATGAATAAGAGAACCTGACTTAGTATAATGGAAGGAATAAGTACGGAAAATCTTCCAAGTATTTGTTCTCTTGCCTGTGCTTTTATTTGAGTTGATGATTTGTACATGTGTAGAAAACCTCCGAATTATAGCTTGGAATTAATGTGCATGCCCTGATATTTTAAGGCATCTTCATTCTTTAACTGTTGTTGATAAGGATTTGTTTCATTAAAATATTTGATTTGAGTTGTTGTTTTGCCACCTGAAATATAACTTCTCCCGCATTCTGGACATATTTTACTGTTTAGAGTAACAAAGGCAGAAACACGTTGAAAGGAGTCTTCCGGGGATATATGGGTTGGTGTCTGAAAGGAAACCGACTCATCCGAAACATCCATGTATTTACGGGTGTTACATGCTTCACATTCTGCAGGTGATGACTGTTTTCCAGGAGCTTTTAAAACAGATTCTCCAGGATTTTTCACAGCATGATTTGCATTTGGATTGAGGCCTATATTACCACTGAAACCAAACGAGGAATTGGATGGTATGAGCATGATAAACACTCCCTTCTAGGGTTCCAAATCATCCAGCAACTCAGAATACTCAGGATACATTTCATCTAATGAGATTCCGTAATTTTCTTCATAAAATTGATTTGCTTCTTGAAATGAATCCTTTAACAGTTGTTGAAATTCTGCATTTGATGTAACCAGGTATACCGCTAAACAAATCAGAATCAGGTGTATACTTAATGAAATCGAACTACAGAGACTGCCAATAAAAGCTTTCGGTTTCATTTTGTTGTTTTTTCCTTTCGATAAAATGGAAAAAAGAATACTTAGTGATCCCAAAATCATAGCAGGAATCATGGTTAGTGAAAATGTAAATATGATGAGTAAGGTACAAACTAAAGATGCAATTCCAAACCAGAAGGCAACCTGTATCATTTTAGAGTCAGAATCAATGTTTTGAGGGGGAACTTCTTGGGATTGCGGTTGTTGATATTGATATTCCATTGTTTAACTCTCCTTTTGTTTACTCTTATCCTAGCACTTTTTTGGGTCCAATACAATTATTTCTTGAATTAAACAGGCTACTTAAACTATAATGTAACTATATGATTCAAATAATGAAAAGGATAGTATTGAAAATGGATATTATAGTAAAATTGAAAGAAGAGTTAAAGATTGAGAAATGGCAGGTTGAGTCTGCGGTTAAATTAATTGATGAGGGGAATACCATTCCTTTTATTTCCAGATACCGAAAAGAAGCAACTGGAGAATTAAATGATGAAGTGCTCAGAAATCTTCATGAACGTTTACTGTATCTTCGAAACTTAGAGGATAAGAAAGCTCAAGTACTTTCCAGCATTGAAGAACAGGGCAAACTGACCGATGAGTTAAGGTTAAAGATTCTTAAAGCAGAAACCCTTGTTGTTGTGGAAGATTTATACCGTCCTTTTAGACCTAAAAGAAAAACGAGAGCTAGTATTGCAAAAGAAAAGGGATTGGAACCCTTTGCACTCTATATTCTTGAACAAGAGGCAAAGAAAACGTTGGAAGAAGAGGCTGTTCAATATCTAAATGCAGAACTGGGAGTAGAAACCATCAAAGATGCATTGGATGGTGCAAAGGATATTCTTGCAGAAACCATTTCAGATGAAGCGGATTATCGAATTTATATTCGAAAAGCAACTTTTGAAGAAGGAAAAATCCAAAGTGTTGCGAAAGATGTAAAAACACAAAGTGTTTATGAAATGTATTATAATTATGAGGAACCTTTAAAACAAGTCGTAGGTCATCGCGTGCTTGCTTTAAACAGGGGAGAGAATGAAAAAATCTTAACCGTTAAAATAGCAGCTCCGATAGAACGAATTTTATTATTTTTAGAAAAAAAAGTGATTAAAAATGAGAATCCATATACCACGACGGTTTTAAAAGAGGTTGTTGCAGATAGTTATCAGAGATTGATTGCACCAGCAATCGAACGAGATATTCGCAATGAGTTAACAGAAAAAGCGGAAGATGGTGCAATTCGTGTATTTGGAAAAAATCTGGAGCAGCTGTTACTTCAGCCACCTATTGTTGGGAAAACAGTACTAGGATGGGATCCGGCATTTAGAACGGGTTGTAAACTAGCAGTAGTTGATCCTACAGGGAAAGTACTAGATACAAAAGTTATTTATCCAACAGCTCCACAGAATAAAGTAGAAGAAGCCAAAAAAGAAGTGAAAAAGCTAATCGATAAGTATGGAATTTCTTTGATCTCAATAGGAAATGGAACTGCATCCAGAGAATCAGAATTGATTGTAGTAGATTTAATCAAAGAGTTAAATCAAAATATTCAGTATGTAATTGTGAATGAGGCAGGTGCATCGGTGTATTCTGCAAGTAAACTTGCAACAGAAGAATTCCCTAATTTTGACGTAGGGCAGCGAAGTGCAGCATCAATAGCGAGAAGATTACAGGATCCACTTGCAGAACTTGTAAAAATTGATCCTCAAAGTATTGGAGTTGGCCAGTATCAGCATGATATGAACCAAAAGAAACTGAGTGAAACCTTATCAGGGGTTGTTGAAGATAGTGTAAATAAAGTTGGAGTGGATTTGAATACGGCATCTGCATCTTTGCTTGAATATATTTCAGGAATAAGCAAAGTAATCGCAAAGAATATTGTGGATTATAGAGAAAAAAATGGACGTTTTGTAAGTCGAAACCAGTTGTTAAAAATACCAAAACTAGGACCAAAAGCATATGAACAGTGTGCAGGATTTATGCGTATTGTGAATGGAGAAAATCCATTAGATGCTACCAGTGTGCATCCAGAATCCTATGATGCGGCAAGAAAGCTTTTGAATAAACTTGATTTAACAATGGAAGATGTGAAAGAAGCTCAAAAGCGTGCTCAAGCAGAAAAAGGGAAAATTGAAGCAAAAAATATGGAAAGAATAAGCAGTCTCGAAAAGAAAATTACGAATAAGGAAAAACTAGCGGAAGAATTAGGAATTGGTACAATTACACTGCAGGATATTTTAAAAGAATTAGAAAAACCAGCAAGGGATCCGAGAGATAATATGCCTTTACCGATCCTAAGAAGTGATGTACTTGATATGAAGGATTTAACGCCTGGAATGATTTTAAAAGGAACAGTAAGAAATGTCATTGATTTTGGAGCATTTGTTGATATTGGGGTACATCAAGACGGATTAGTGCATATTTCTCAAATTACTGAAAAATTTATCAAACATCCTTTAGAAGCTGTAAGCGTAGGAGATGTGGTTGAGGTCAAGGTTTTAAGTGTTGACGTTCCAAAGAAGAGAATAGCATTAACTATGAAGTTGAATCAGAAAATATAATATTTATGCAAAAAGTGATTGACAATTGAAAACGATTGTTTTATGCTTTACATGAAAAAAGTCCTTAATAAAGAGACTTCATAGGAAAAGTTCTTCGGGGTTGGGTGTGATTCCCTACCGGCGGTAATGCTGTTTAACAGACAAGTCCGCGACCTGTTTATAGTTTTATAAATGGCTGATTTGGTGAGATCCCAAAACCGACAGTAAAGTCTGGATGAAAGAAGAGAAAACAAAGCTAGCTTTCAAATGAAAGTGTTCTTTGGATTTGTAATTTAGACCCCAATGTATTTCTGCATTGGGGTTTTTTGATGTTACAAAGAAGCATATTATCATTTGATCTATGCGAAGAACTTTCCAAATAAAAAGGAGAGAAAAACTATGAGTAATTTATTTCAAACAATCAACGAATTTTTTCAGGCAGTAAAAGAGAACATCGCATTTGTTCTTCAGTTTCTAGGCATTGCAGTATTGATTTTTTTTATTGCCTATGTTGCAGATCGTATTGCAAAAAAGAAGGCAGGCATTCAGGAGAAGGTTTTTACCACAAGAATGATGGCTATGGTGGGTATGTTTTCTGCAATTGCAGCAATTTTAATGCTATTCGAAATACCACTTCCTTTTTTGGCACCATTTTTTTACAAAATAGATTTAAGTGAAGTTCCAGCCATGATAGCAACCTTTGCATTTGGACCGGTTGCAGGAGTTATGGTCGTATTTTTCAAAGTTGTTTTAAATTTATTTATCAATTCTACAACAACTGTTTTTGTTGGAGAATTTGCGAATTTTATGGTAGGTTGTAGCTTGATTTTACCAGCAGCAATCGTATATGAGTTCAAGAAAACAAAGAAAAATGCCATTACAGCGATGGCAGTAGGCACGATTGCAATGACAATCTTTGGCTCCTTCTTTAATGCGGTTTATTTGTTACCAACATTTTCTAAATTATATGGAATGGAGTTGGATGCGTTGATTGCATTTGGAACTGCAATCAATCCAAATATCACCAACGTTACAAGCTTTGTTATATTAGCAGTTGCTCCATTTAATTTAATCAAGGGAATTGCAGTATCGATTGTAACGATGATCATTTACAAGCCACTTAGCCCCATTATCAAAAGCAGACATCAGAAATAGATTTTAGGTTAATAGAATTCAAGTACGAAGAATATCCATTGAAAAAATGGGTATTCTTTTTTTATACTTAGATATAAATAAAAATAAAAAATTAAATAATATTAAGAAATTAATGATTGACAAATTTGTATCATTATATTACTGTATTAGGAGAATAGTACAATAATACAAAGGAGCAAACCATGGAAGCGTTAATTGAAATACAGGATATGTGTAAAATCTATAATCCTGGAGAAAACGAAGTAAGAGCCCTAGATCATGTAAGCCTTACCATTAAAAAAGGTGAATTTGTAGCAATTATAGGTCAGTCAGGTTCCGGAAAATCCACGTTAATGAACATGTTGGGGTGTTTGGATATTCCTACCAGTGGTACTTATATTTTGAATGGGCAGGATGTTTCACAAATGGAAGACAACGAGTTATCGGATATTCGAAATAAGGAGATTGGCTTTATTTTCCAAGGGTTTAATCTGATACCGAATCTCACTGCATTTGAAAATGTTGAGTTACCTTTGATTTATCGAGGGGTAAGTAAGCACAAACGAAAAGAGTTGTCAGAGGAAGCACTTGAAAAAGTGGGACTAATAAATCGTATGACACATAAACCTTCAGAAATGTCAGGAGGACAACAGCAAAGAGTTGCGATTGCAAGAGCGATTGCACAAGCACCACCAATTATTCTTGCAGATGAACCCACTGGAAATCTGGATTCTGTTTCTACGGTAGAAATCATTGGTATTTTAAAAGGTCTTCATCAGGCAGGAAGCACCATTATCTTAATCACACATAGTAATGAAATTGCGGAAGAAGCGAAAAGAGTCATAAAAGTAAAAGATGGAAAAGTAGAAGCAGACTATTTGAATGAGGAGAGGGATCATGAAAAAAGAGCGTAAAATGAAAAAAAAGAAATTAAAAATAGGTAGAATTATTTTGTTGACTGCCCTTGTTGCAGTAGTAGGGGTAATATTATTTTTTCGATATCAAAACAATAATATGCCTTTAATTGTAGAAACACAAAAAGCCACAACAGGTGATATCAGTAATGAACTTATGACAAGTGGTTCTGTTGTGAGTGAAGAAATGAAATACTACTTTCAGGAAGTAAATGCAAAAGTTGATGAACTTACCGTAAAAACAGGAGATGCAGTTGAAAAGGATCAGATACTTGTGACTTATGATACAAGCCAACTGGAGTCTGAATTATATAAGTTGCAATTACAACAGGGAGCATCAGGAGCTGATTATGCGGGAACACTTGCAAAAGATAAAGAGAGTAAAATCAAAGTAACAGATGCTACCAATAATATCAATAATGTAGAACCAATGATAGAATTTCAGGAACAGCATGTAAAGGATTTGCGTAATAATCTTTCAAAAGCACAAACGGATGAACGAAAAAAACTAACTGACTCTCAGTATCAGTTAAATATCCAAATTTCCAATGTGCAGTATGAAATAGCAAATGTAACACATACAGCAGATGAACTTGCCGCATTGGAAGCACAACTAAAGAATCTGAATCAAAGTTTACAAAGTGTCGCAAATCAATTGACTACAATGGATATGAAGGATTCTTATCTTAAAATGCAAAAAGAGTTAGAAGAGCAAGAATCTGTACTTGCAGGACTTAAGACATTCCTTGCGGAACAGGAAGCTATTAAAAATAGTTCAGAGCCTGCAGTGTTGACAGGCTACAGTAAAGAACAGTTATCAAAAAATAAGACGCTTACAGATTTTAATGTGAGTGAATTAGAACTAGATATTCAAAAAGCGAAAGAGGGAATTAAAGCAGAATTCTCTGGAATTGTAACAGATGTTCAGGCTGTAGAAGGCGCAACTCTTATGTCGGGTGCAAGTGTATTAACTCTTGCAAATGCTGAACAATTGAAGGTAACGATATCTTTATCCAAATACGACCTTGCGAATCTTAAGTTAGGGCAGGAAGCAGCAATTACGATCAATGAAAAAGAATATATTGGGACAGTAAGTAGAATAAATCGTATGGCAACATTAAATACTGCAGGAGCAGCTATGGTTTCAGCAGATATTCACATTGAAAATCCTGACGATAATATTTTTCTGGGAATTGAAGCAAAAGTAAGGATTGAGACAGCAAATAAAAAAAATGTACTGTTGGTTCCAGCTGCTGCTGTTAATACAGACATCAATGGTGACTTTGTATATGTTTTGGTAAATGGAATTGTGGAGAAAAGAGTTGTCAAAACTGGAATTTCCTCTGTTACAAACATTGAAATTTTAGAAGGATTAGAAGAAAATGAGGAAGTGATCACAACCATATCAACGGAGCTTCAGGAAGGTATGCAGGTAATGGTATTGCCAAGCGTTGAGACTGTTGAGTAAAGATTGATTTGGAAGGGAGTTCACATGTGGCAAATTATTGAATATATAAAAATTGCTTTTATGAATATACGAAGCAACAAAGGCAGGTCAATTTTGACAATGCTAGGGATAATAATTGGAATTTCATCAGTGATTATGATTATATCTGTAGGAGCTGGTGTAACAAAGCAAGTAAATGGAGAGTTAAACTCCATATCCGGAGGTCAACTTTATCTCTATACACAACCAGATGACTCTGGAAAATATATAAGTTTTACTTCGGAAGACTTTGAACTTTTGATGGAAGAGGTTGAACATGTAAAAGGTGTCACACCTTCTTATACCTTAGGAGGAACTGTCTATGCGAATAAAGGAGACTTTGAAGGAAGAGTAACCGCTGGTACAGAAAGTCTTGAATTTATTAATAGTGATCCCATCATAAAAGGAAATTATTTTTCGAAAGAAGATTATGTTGCTGGAAAGCAGGTCTGTATCCTGACAGAAAAAAGTGCGATTTTATTATATGGAACAACCGATGTTATCGGTATGGATCTAGAAATCACATTATATGGAATGAGCCGAGAATTTACGGTGGTTGGAATTAGAAAAAATAATGCATCACAACTAATGGGAATGATGGGTGGTATGGATGAGGTTGCAGAAGTAGAAATCCCCATTTCTGTTTTAAATAGTTATGGCTTTATGATAGATTCCTTTGAAGGATTTTATATTATTGCTGATTCATCCGATAAAACTACAGAAGTTGCAGAAAATACCATTGCACTTTTAGAGGCGAAGAAAAATGTGAGAAACCAAGGTTTGATTCAAATACAGAATTTTAATGATATTATGGGTCAGGTTAATTCTGTGCTTGGTTATATCCAGATGTTTGTGGCATTTGTTGCAGCAATTTCGCTTTTGGTGGGTGGAATTGGAGTTATGAATATTATGCTGGTATCTGTAACAGAAAGAACAAGAGAGATTGGAATTCGAAAAGCTCTTGGAGCAAGGACAGCATCGGTCTTGTTACAATTTTTATCAGAGTCAGCGATTATCACCTTGATTGGTGGAATCATAGGAATTATTATTGGCTATTTAGGTGCCTTGTTAATTGGTGCGATTATTGATATTCCACCATCCATTAGTGTTAAGGTTATTTTAGGAGCCGCACTATTTTCTTCTTCCGTTGGAATTTTCTTTGGAATATATCCAGCCAGAAAAGCAGCCTCATTAAGTCCGATTGAAGCCCTTCGCCATGATTAGTAAGATAACCTTGCTCTTTTTTTAAAATTCGTTATAATAGAAATAGTAGATTTTATAAGCACCTACAGCGTAGGTGCTTATTTAAAATCAAAGGATTTAAAGTAAGGAAAGAAGATAAAGGCAGGAAAAAAATGCAACTTACATTTGAAGTTAAAATTGACTCGCGTATACTTTATGATTACTTATTGCAACATACCTATAAGAGCCCCTCTGGGTTGGTAGGTACATTGGTAGGCTTTGTTATTTTTTTGGGATTCTTAAAGTTTGAGTATCCCATTTACCTCATTGCATCCCTTGTTTTAATTGGGTATTTACCTTGGACATTGTATTTGAAATCGAAACAACAAGCACTAACAAATCCTGTTTTTAAAAACCCCATTTTATATGAATTGAACGACGAAGGTATGGTGGTTCGTTCTGGAGAAGAAGAGGTTCGTGTGCCTTGGGATTCTATGTACAAAGCTGTTTCGACTGGAAAAAGTATAATATTATATACCTCTAAAATACATGCTACAATTTTTCCTAGAAAAGATTTAAAGGATCTTACCATTCCGGTCATTGAGATGATATCCACACATATGCCTCCAAAAAAAGTTAATATTCGAAATTAAACGACCTATAAAGAATAGAAAGATAGAAAGAGTTATACTATGATAATAGAAACAAGCAGTCAAAAAGAGACCTTTGAAATTGCCCAAAAGTTAGGTGAAATGGCAAATCCTGGAGATGTTTTCACCCTTCACGGAGATTTGGGAGTAGGGAAAACCGTTTTTAGCCAGGGCTTTGGGAAAGGGCTTGGAATTTCTGAGCCTATTAATAGCCCAACCTTTACCATTTTACAAGTTTATGATAGTGGACGTCTTCCATTTTTTCATTTTGATGTATATCGAATTGGAGATTTGGATGAGATGGATGAAATCGGATATGAGGATTGCTTTTATTCCAATGGAGTTAGTCTGGTTGAATGGGCAGAATTAATCGAACCTTTAATTCCTGAACATGCGATTCATGTTACAATAGAAAAAAATCTTGAGAAGGGTTTTGACTATCGAAAAATAACAATAGAAAACATGAGGTATGAGGATGAAAATTCTAGCGATTGATACATCTGGATTGGTAGCATCAGTGGCCTATCTGGAAGATACGATGCTGATTGGTGAATTTACAACCAATCATAAGCAAACGCACTCTGAAACATTAATGCCTATGTTACAGAATTTAACCAAAATGCTACAACAGGACATCTATACCATTGATGCCATTGCCATTGCTAGTGGACCCGGTTCATTTACAGGGTTACGTATAGGATCAGCAACAGCAAAGGGCCTCGGTTTGGCTTTGGATGTTCCTTTAATACCAGTGAAAACAGTAGAAGCACTAGCCTATCAGTTTTATGGATCAAAGAATCTGATTTGTCCTTTGATGGATGCAAGAAGAAATCAAGTTTATACAGGACTCTATGAATTTATAGATGAAAAAAATGAGCAGGACAATCAAGTTGATTTTGCATTTCATATTATTAAGGAACAATGTGCAATGTCAATTTTTGATATAATAGATAATATTAATGAATTGGGACGTGAAGTAATTTTTCTGGGAGATGGTGTTCCAGTCTATGAAAATGATTTAAAGGAACGATTAAGGGTTCCTTATAGTTTAGCGCCCGCTAGCCATAATCGTCAACGAGCAGCACTGGTCGGTCTGGTTGGAATCAAAGCATTTCAGAGTGGAAAAGCAGTTACTGCGGATGACTTTGAACCAGATTATCTACGCTTATCTCAGGCAGAGCGAGAGTTAAATGAGAAAACGGAGAAAGCTCATGCATAAAGGGAATCCATGCATTCAATACCGTATTATGGAAGAAAAAGATCTTGATCAAGTTTGTGAAATAGAACAGGAAACATTTTCCCAGCCATGGAAAAGAGAAGATTTCTTGCAAATGATACAGCAGGATCACTCTCTTTATATTGTTGCGGTGCAGAATGAAACAGAAATCGTTATCGGTGGTTGTGGAGTTCGAAACATTCTTGGTGAGGGAGAAATCACAAATGTGGTTATTCGTAAAGAATATCGGAATCAAGGCTTCGCATATATGATGTTGCAAGAACTGATATTGCAAGGAGAGGCAATTGGAATTACAGATTATACCTTGGAAGTTAGAGAAAGTAATCTTGCAGCTATTAATCTTTATAAAAAATTAGACTTTCATATAGAAGGAATTCGTAAAAATTTTTATGAAAAACCAATGGAAAATGGTATTATTATGTGGAAGAGAAAAAAATAGTTTAGGAGTATTGAATGATAGACGTATGTTTGTTAGGAACTGGTGGTATGATGCCATTACCGAATCGATGGCTTACATCCCTTATGATTCGTTATAATGGTAAGAGTATTTTAATAGATTGTGGTGAAGGAACTCAGGTTGCCATGAAAAAGAAGGGGTGGAGTCCTAAACCCATAGATATTATGTGCTTTACTCATTTTCATGCAGATCACATTAGTGGTCTTCCGGGAATGTTACTTACTATGGGAAATGCAGAACGAAATGAACCACTTACCATAATTGGTCCAAAAGGAATTCAAAAAGTTGTTTCAGCCCTGCGGGTAATTGCACCTGAATTACCATTTGAAATTTTGTATCAGGAGATTGAAGAATCGGAACAAACTTTTCAATTTGAAGGATTTCAAATTGATAGTTTTAAAGTGAATCACAATGTACCCTGCTACGGATATAGTTTTTCTATTGAGAGAGCTGGTAAATTTATTATGGAGAAAGCCTTGGAAGCAGGAATTGAGAAGAAATTCTGGAATCGTCTGCAAAAAGGAAATATGATAGAAGAAAATGGCATTATTCTGACACCAGATATGGTTTTGGGACCAAAAAGAAAAGGATTAAAAGTAACATATTGTACAGATACCAGACCAACTGACAGTATTGTCAGAAATGCAACGGATGTAGAGTTGTTTATTTGCGAAGGAATGTATGGTGAAAAAGATAAAGAACAAAAAGCAAAAGATCACAAACATATGACATTTTTAGAAGCAGCAGAACTTGCAAGAAAAGCAAATCCAAAGGAATTATGGTTAACCCATTATAGTCCGTCCCTTGTACGTCCAGAGGAATTTATGAAAGAAGTTCGGGATATTTTTCCTAATTCAATTCCTGGAAAAGATGGGATGACGACAGAATTGGTGTATGAAGAAGACTAGAAAGAAATAGTTTCAGCAAATAACAGGGGGTAATCAAATTATGATTACAAATAAGCCGGCGTTAAATAAAAAGAAAAAAAAGAATAAAAGTGTTCATTATTCTTTTTTTGTAATTTTGCTTATGGCTATTGTTTTAATTTCATATTATTTTATTGCAAACAGAGAAAGCAAACCTGTGGAAGTTGAAAAGGTTTCCAGAGTACAGGAAGTTTTGTTAAGGGATTTATCCAGTAATTACCCGCCATCTCCAAAAGAAGTAATTGTCTACTATAGTGAGTTGAATCAGGTAATGTTAAGCGATACCTATACGGAAGAAGAACAAACAGCTTTATTTCAAAGAATCAGAGAATTATTTGATGATGAATTAGTGGCGAATATGACAGAAGAAGAATATTTTTCAAATATGAAAGAAGAGGTTTTAAAGAAAAAAGCGGATAACATTACCATTAGCAGATTTAAAACCTCAGTAAGTACGGATGTTGTATATTTTACGGAAGCAGGCTATGAATGCGCTGGCTTATATGGATTTTATACATTACGAAGTGGTACAGAGTATTTTACCAGCAAGCAAGTATTTATATTAAGAAAGGACAGTAATAGCCATTGGAAAATATTTGGCTGGAAACTGGATGATGAGTTAGATGAAAATGAAGGATAATCTGATTCTGGCCGTTGAAAGTTCCTGTGATGAAACAGCAGCAGCGGTTGTAAAAAATGGAAGACAGGTTTTATCAAATGTTATCTCGACACAGATCGCACTTCATGCACAATTTGGTGGAGTGGTTCCAGAAATAGCATCTAGAAAGCACATAGAAAAAATCAATCAGGTAATCAGGCAGGCACTTGCAGAGGCAGAAATAACCTTAGATGATTTAGATGGAATTGCAGTAACTTATGGACCTGGTCTTGTAGGTCCTCTTTTAGTGGGTCTTTCTGCTGCGAAAGCAATTGCCTTTGCAAAAGATATTCCTTTAATTGGGGTGCATCATATTGAAGGCCACATAAGTGCCAATTATATAGAACATGAAGATTTAAAACCACCTTTTATGTCACTGGTCGTATCGGGTGGTCACACCCATTTGGTTTATGTAAAGGATTATGGTGTTTATGAAATTATTGGATTCACAAGAGATGATGCAGCTGGTGAAGCCTTTGATAAGGTTGCAAGAGCGATAGGACTAGGTTATCCTGGCGGACCCAAAATAGATAAACTATCAAAAGAAGGGAACCCGGAAGCAATTCATTTTCCAAGAGCAAAAGTAGCGGACTCAAAATATGACTTTAGTTTTAGTGGCTTAAAGTCTGCAGTGCTTAATTACATAAATTCCTGTGAGATGAAACAACAACCATATCATCAAGCAGATGTAGCAGCGTCTTTTCAGAAAGCGGTAACAGATGTTTTGGTGGATAACACGATGGAAGCCCTTAAGGATTTAGGACTTAAGGAAATTGTCCTTGCGGGCGGAGTAGCATCCAATTCATCTTTGAGAGAAGCTTTTGTGAAACGCTGTGATGCTGAACAGGTTCGATTATATTATCCATCTCCCGTCTTTTGTACCGATAATGCAGCAATGATTGGTGTTGCTGGTTATTATGAATTTCAAAAAGGAATCACCCATGGACTTGATTTGAATGCAGTTCCAAATCTAAAATTAGGACAAAAAGTAATATAAGAGGACTTTAATATGAAACATGTAGCAATCGTGTTAGCGGCTGGTCAGGGGAAACGTATGAATAGCCCTGTTAGTAAGCAGTATTTGCAAATTCAGAATAAACCCATACTTTGTTATTGTTTGGATGTTTTTGAACAAAGTTTTATTGACGAAGTAATACTGGTAGTTGGGAAAAATGAAATTGATTTTTGCAGAAATGAAATTTTAGCAAGTACTTCCTACTCAAAACTGACAGCAATAGTAGAAGGCGGTAAAGAGCGGTATCATTCTGTTATGGAAGGATTGCGTGTTATACAAGATTGTGATTATGTTTACATACACGACGGAGCCAGACCTTTCTTAAGTCTGGATATTTTAGATAGGATGGAAGAGCAACTAATAACAGAACAAGCTTGCATCCCAGGTGTTCCTGTGAAAGACACGATAAAAGTTATAACAGATAATGGGTTTGTAGAGAACACACCAGATAGATCTCGTTTATGGCAAATACAGACACCGCAGGGATTTTCTTGCTCGATGATAAAGGAAGCATATAATAAATTATTACTGGAACAAAATCAAAATCCTGAGGAATTCCAAAAACGTATTATCACAGATGATGCAATGGTAGTGGAAACATATTTAAAAATTCCTGTAAAAGTTGTGGAAGGAACTTATCAGAATATTAAGATCACAACTTTGGAAGATTTAAAATTAGCAGAAATATATTTGCAAGATTTTAATATTTAGAAGTTTTTTGAAGTGGATTTGGAAAGTTTTATCCAGAAATTTCAAGATGAAAATTTGAAGAGATCCAGTAAAATAAATGCTTTGCGAAGATGTAAAAAAAAAGTAAAAAAAAAAAGAAAAAAGTTTGGAAAAACATGTTGACACTAGTATACATTTTTGCTAGAATAACACTTGCGTTCGGTTGAAGCAACAGACCGCAAAAGACCTGGAGAGGTATCGAAGTGGTCATAACGAGGCGGTCTTGAAAACCGTTTGTCCGAAAGGGCGCATGGGTTCGAATCCC
>CANRGO010000006.1 GCA_947630125.1 uncultured Lachnospiraceae bacterium
ATAATCAACTTCAATACAATCAAAAAAAAGAGAAAACAGAAATTTTACAGCAATTATTTGGACGTATCGGAGACAATGTTTCTGTGGGTCTTCCGTTTATCTGTGATTACGGTAGAAATATTGAAATAGGAAGTAATGTATCGATTAATATGAACTGTACCTTTGTGGATTGTAATAAAATAGAAATCGGCAACCAGGTTTTAATCGCATCCAATGTCCAAATCTATACAGCAACCCACCCCATTGAATTGGAAGAACGATTAACCAAAAATTGGGCCCCCACCAGTGGAGAGTATTTCTGCAGGACCTATGCATTACCTGTAAAAATTGGGAATGGATGTTGGATTGGCGGTGGTGTTATTATATTACCTGGAGTTACCATAGGAGATGGAAGTGTTATTGGAGCGGGAAGTGTTGTAACAAAAGATATACCAGCTAACTGTGTTGCCGCAGGAAATCCATGTAAGGTGCTAAGAAGAATTAATGGGGAGAGTATGTGATGATAAAAGTTATGTTTGTCTGTTTAGGGAATATTTGTCGATCACCTATGGCAGAATTTTTATTGAAAGATATGGTAGAAAAATTAGGGATGCAGAGAGATTTTGAGATAGCTTCTTCTGGAACTAGTAGCGAAGAATATGGGAATCCAGTTCATACGGGAACGAAAAGGCTATTAGCTGAAAAAGGAATTTCTGTTGCAGGAAAATATGCAACTCAGCTTAAACGAGAAGATTATAAAAAATATGACTTTTTTCTTGCAATGGAACAGAGAAATGTAACAAGTGCTCTTCGTATATTTGGAGGAGATTCAGAGAATAAGGTAGTACGTCTGCTTGATTTTACAAGCAATCCAAGAGATATTGCTGATCCATGGTATACAGGTGATTTTCAACGAACCTACGAAGATATTATGGAAGGGTTGCAATGTTTTATGGAAGCAGTGTCGGAAAATCGTTAGGCAACCACAGATTGCGTGATTTTTATCAGTTTTCAGACCCAGAGAGATTACGTATTTTAGAAGACGTAAAAGCTGGAAAGCTGCCTTTTTTACCAGAAGATTTTGATTGGAATTGTGTTCGATGAATGCTGTTTTCACGAAACCTTTCAAATTCGAGATATTGACCGCATGATATCGGGTGTTTATAAAAATTGGGATACAGATAAATTTACTGAATATTGTAATAAATTTAATCTAACAAAAGGAAAATGTATCAAAGACTTCTCAAGAGGTATGAAAATGAAGTTGTCCATTGCGGTTGCATTATCACATCATGCAAAACTTTTAATTCTAGATTCAGCATCGATTGAAGAAATTATTTTATTTATGGTAAAAGGAGAAGCGTCATGATAGGTCTGATTAGAAAGGATTTCATTAATCTTAAAAAATATGGAAAACAAATAGGAATTATGTTAGCTGCATTTTTGGTTTTTGGTATTGCTATGAAAAGTCCGCTTTATGTTTGCTTTATGATGATGTTGTATGGAACGATGACTATTTTAACAGCTATGGCATATGATGAAAAAGCAGACTTTGATAAGTATGCATTATGTTTACCGGTTTCCAGAAGGGACTTGGTGAAAAGCAAGTATCTCGTTTGGTTTATTATCATGTTTGGAGCATTTTCTATAAGTTCCATTACGGGAGCTGTTCTGAATCTGATTTTTGCACAAGGAAATATACCTCTTCTGGTATTTGTAGGAATTTTGCTTATCATTGCTGCAGTAAGTACTTCCTATATGAGTTCAGTTAAGATTGTTAAAAAGAAAGAATATTGACAAGTATCTATATGAATGGTATGATTTCCCATGTAAGAAGCAAAATTTTGTTGTGAATTGGAGAAAATCATGAGAAAACCCAGAGTTGCCTTTATATGTGTGCATAATTCCTGTCGTAGTCATATTGCTGAAGCCCTTGGAAAAAAATTAGGTGCAGAAATTTTTGAAAGTTATTCTGCAGGAACAGAAACCAAACCTCAGATTAATCAGGATGCAGTTCGCTTAATGAAAGAAATTTATCAGATTGATATGGAACAAGACCAGTATTCAAAGATAATTGACGTTTTGCCAGTAATTGACATCGTAATTACTATGGGCTGTAATGTAAATTGTCCATTTCTTCCTTGTAAACATAGAGAAGATTGGGGACTTGATGATCCTTCCGGTAAAAGTGATGATGAATTCAAAATAACAATACAAACAATTGAAGATAAGATGAAAGATCTGATAGAAAGACTTCCATCTCTGTTATAATAAATAACTCTCTAACAATGGCTATACAGTGTGCCTTGTTAGAGAGCTTTTTATTTTTGTAAACTGGGATGGTCAATATGAAAAATACCAATTTCTTTATAATGTTCTATTTTATAATTTACAGTACTAAGGCCTTTTTCCAAAACTTTCATTTGATCAAGAATATTTTTCTTGTGCTGTAACAATAAAGTTTTACGTTGCTCCAGTGTAGATTCACCTTCCTGACAGAGTAGCATAAATTTCTTAATATCCTGAATGGACATTCCTGAATCTTTCAAGCAACAGACAAGTTCAATCCATTCTAAATCGATGTCAGAAAATAGACGATTTCCTTTTGGTGTCCGTTCCAGATTAGGAAATAGGCCCTCCCTGTCATAATAACGAATAGTATGTTCGCTTAATCCCGTTTTACTTGTTACATCTTTTACTGTGTATGCCATAAAAATTCCTTTCTTCTGTTAAATTTAGAAATTTGGATATATACCTTGACTTTGAGTTAACTCTAGGGTCTATAATAAAGAAGAACTACTGCATTGTCAAGGTAAAAGAAAAGGAGTTATTGTATGAATAATTTTGATTTTTGTTCACCAACCTATTTTGTATTTGGAAAAGAAAGAGAAACAGAAGCAGGACGCTATGTAAAAAAATATGGCGGGAATAAGGTATTAATTCATTATGGTGGAGGATCTGTGGTAAAAAGCGGATTACTTGATAGGGTAAAAAAATCCCTTACAGAGGAAGGACTTAGCTTTATTGAACTTGGCGGTGTTATGCCAAATCCTAGAAGTGGACTTGTATATACTGGAGTGGAATTATGTAAAAAAGAGGGTGTAGATTTTATTCTTGCTGTTGGTGGTGGTAGCGTTATTGACTCTGCAAAAGCAATTGCCATGGGAGCTGTTTATGATGGCGATTTCTGGGATTTCTTTTCTGTAAAAAGACCAGAGAAAGCTCTTCCAGTTGGGACGATTTTAACCATTGCGGCTGCGGGAAGTGAAGGAAGCGGAGATGCTGTTATCACAAAAGAAGAAGGCATGTTGAAAAGAGGTTCTGGCGGGGATTGTTTAAGACCACGTTTTTCTATTTTAAATCCGGCATTAACACAGTCTTTACCTGCTTATCAGACCGCTTGTGGAGCAACCGATATTATGGCTCATGTTTTTGAACGTTATTTTACCAATACAAAGGAAGTGGAGATAACTGACAGACTTTGTGAGGCTGTTCTTCTTACTATGTTAAAAGAAGTGCCAAGAGTTATTGAAGATCCAAATAATTATGAAGCAAGAGCGAATATTATGTGGGCTGGTATGGTAGCACATAATAATTTAGTTGGGGTTGGAAGAGAGCAGGATTGGAATAGTCATGGGCTTGAACATGAATTATCAGCACTGTATGATTGTGCACACGGAGCAGGCCTTGCGGTTATTTTCCCTGCATGGATGACATATGTGCTGGATCATGATGTGCTGCGTTTTGCGCAAATGGCTACCAGGGTCTTTGGCTGTGAAATGAATTTTCAGAATCCAAAAGCTACAGCATTGGAAGGAATTTGGCGTCTTAAAAAATTCTTTACCTCAATTGGTATGCCAATTAACTTTAAAGAGTTAGGTGCCAGAGAAGAAGATATTGATTACATGGTTGAAAAGTTTGGAATAGGCATCGGTAAAACAGGTGGCTTTGTTGCACTTGACCGTGAGGCGGTTACAGCTATTTACCATTTAGCATTATAAAAAACAACAAAAAAGCTTCTGCCTGTTTTAGGTAGAAGCTTTTTTATCATTTGCCTCCTAGATATTTCTATTATGGCACTTGCTGTCATGCATATTTGGAATTATAATAGATGTTATGTTAAGAATATCAAAAAGATGAACATAAGTCTATGGCGTAAAATTGTTATTATTGCACAATATTTGCATATAAAATCTTATATACACCATATTCCAAATAAATAAAATATTTTCATTAGATTGATGATATGATAGTCATGGTTTGAAGGAAAGAAGAGGGCATTATTATTGAATACATTATTTTTCAAATATGCATTAGAAATTGAACGTTGTGGCTCATTAACCAAAGCCTCCCAGAATTTATACATGGCTCAGCCGAATTTAAGTAAGTGTATGAAAGAATTAGAGCATACTTTAGGGTTTACCGTATTTCAAAGGACATCCACAGGAATGCATCCCACTGAAAAAGGAAAAACCTTTTTAACGTATGCCAGAAATATTATCGAACAGCTAAATGAAATGGAACAATTGTCCAAGCAAGCCGACAATAATGCCAGTAATTTTCGTGTTTCCATTCCTAGAGGGAGTTATATTGCCAATGGATTTTCCGAATTTATTTCTGAAATTTCTGAAGGAGATGGATTCCAGATGACCATACGAGAAACCAACTCCATGCAAACCATGCAGGATGTTGCGGATGGTAAATTTAACCTTGGGGTGATTCGCTATCAAAGTAATTATGAAAATTATTTTATGGATTATTTAGCCAGTAAAAAGTTGGAACATGAGCAGATCTGGCAGTTTGAGTATTTGATTGCTATGTCAATGGAGCATCCTTTGGCAAATGAAGAAGCAATCGCCATAGAGCAATTGGAAAACTTTATCGAGATTTCACATGGAGATATTGAAATTCCATATTTATCCAAGGAGATGAATGGACAGCAAAGCAAATCAAATCAAAGAAAGATAGTTTATGTATATGATCGTGGCAGTCAGTATGATTTGCTTACCACGGTTCCCCAGACTTACATGTGGGTTTCTCCACTTCCGGAACGATATTTGAAACTATATTCCCTGACACAAAGAGCATGTCAGGTTGAGAATAATCAGTATAAGGATGTTTTAATTTATCGGAATGACTATCAATTTTCTCAAATAGATGAGATATTTCAACGAAAGCTTTATGAATCAAAAATTGGGGTTTCTACAAGGAAATATAAATAGGTGAAAACTATGTTGCAACATGGGAAATATCATATTTGATATGATACCCATGTTGCTTTTATATTAGAAAAAGGTGTTTGACTTTGTTAAAATAGGAAGGCTTATGGTATGGCGACCATTTTAATAAGGAGGAATGGATATGTTTCATTTTGATTTTCCAGAACTAAATAATAAATATAGTAGTAAAATAAATATTTCCTGGTCGAAATTAGTGGTGTTAGGAATACTTGCAGGTGCGTTTATCGCTCTTGGAGCAGCGAGTGCCAGCGCAGCGGCTCATGGGATACTAGATATGGGGGTTTCAAAAACCATTGCCGGGGTGGTGTTTCCTGTTGGATTAATTTTAATTATTTTTTTAGGTGGAGAACTTTTTACTGGAGATTGTTTGATGATACTTGGTGTTCTGGATCGTCGATATTCTATTAAAAAAATGTTTTCCACACTATTGCTGGTTTGGATCAGTAATATGTTAGGTGCAGTATTGATCGCTGTCATGGTACATTTCAGTGGACAATTTGGTTATAACGAGGGGCTTTTGGGGGCATATTCCATCAAAGTAGCCGCATCAAAATTACATTTAAGTTTCTCTCAAGCTGTTATATCAGGAATTCTATGTAATATCTTGGTATGTGCTGCAGTTATTATGCCATCACAGGTAAAATCGGTTACTGGGAAGCTGGGTTTGATCTTTATTCCTATCTTTGCTTTTGTTATAGGTGGATATGAGCATTGCATTGCGAATATGTATTATATTCCTGCTGGAATGATGGCTTCCGCGAATCCCGAATATGTTCAATTGGCGATTGATCATTTTCATGTAACAACAGAATCTTTGCAATCATTTCATATTGCATCTGTACTTGTCCATAATCTACTTCCTGTAACCATTGGGAATATGATAGGAGGAATGATTTTTGTTGGACTACCCTTATTTATGTTGAATAATAAGAAAGATGAACAATAATTTTTTTTTTGAAAAGGGATTGTTGTAGGTATTGACGTTGAAATCCCAAATTTGTTGTGCTAGATTGAACTATAGATATCTCTACAAGAGATACGATATATAATATATATAGAAAGAAGTGTAAGTTATGAATGATTATCAATTTATTATGGACCTTGCCATTATTTTATTAACCACAAAGGCCCTTGGACTTATTACAAAAAAATTCCGCATGCCTCAGGTAGTGGGTGCTTTACTTGCAGGTCTGATTTTCGGACCAGCTATGTTAGGTGTGATTAGTGAAACAGAATTTATTAAAGCGGGTGCGGAAATTGGTGTTATTGTATTGATGTTTTCAGCAGGACTTGAAACAGATGTACAAGAACTTAAAAAGAGCGGAAAAGCTTCACTTGTGATTGCTTTATTTGGTGTTGCCGTTCCTTTGCTTATGGGTTATGCAGTTGCGGCGTTCTTTAATAAACCAGGGATGATTGAATCCGATGCATCAGCGACTCTGTTTTTACAAAATATTTTTATGGGTGTGATTTTAACTGCGACTAGTGTTAGTATCACCGTGGAAACACTAAAGGAAATGGGAAAGTTAAAGAGTAAGTCTGGGAATGCTATTCTTGGGGCTGCCATTATTGATGATATTATTGGAATTGTTGCATTGACGATAATCACCAGTATGGCTGATACTTCTGTGAATGTTGGGGTAGTACTTTTAAAGATTGTGTTATTCTTCGTGTTTGCAGCAGTGGTTGGAGTGATCTTTTTTATTAGTTATAAGAAATGGATTGAGGTATCTAAAAAGCCAATGCATCGAGATAGCATTGTAGCTTTTGTATTTTGTTTGTTTATGGCGTTTGTTGCAGAACACTTTTTTGGTGTGGCTGACATTACAGGTGCCTTTATTGCAGGTTTGATTTTTTCTATGACACAGAGATCAACTTATCTTGCATCCAAATTTGAAGTGTTATCTTACCTATATGTATCACCGTTGTTTTTTGCCAGCATTGGTCTTCAGGTTGTAATTCCTGAAATGGATGGTAAAATTATTGCATTTTCGGTTATTATAGTTCTTGTAGCCTTGATTTCCAAGGTAGTAGGGTGTGGAGTGGGTGCAAAGTTATGCAAGTATCAGAATTTCCAATGTATCCGAATTGGGTTTGGTATGATTTCCAGAGGTGAAGTTGCCTTGATTGTAGCAGCAAAAGGAGCAGCACTTGGCCTTATGGGCTCCAATTTTATCGGACCAATTGTTATCATGGTAGTAATCACCACGATTCTAACTCCAATTTTTCTGAAAATTGTTTTTCATAGAGGACCAGAACTTGAAATGTCAGAAAGTAATTTGTCGGAGACGTTTGTTGAAATGGATATGAATCGATAATCAATAAAAGAATGAGACTTCATCACAAATGTGGATGAAGTCTTTTTTTGTGAAAATTTAGTTTCAAAAAAAACTTTAATGAAAATTTACTTTCCATTTACCTGTTGCTGATAGTTGTCTTTACATTACATTTTGTATACTAAGAAAGTAGTAATTACATTTGATAAAAAGATGAGGGTGTCAGAAATGACAGAATGGAGGAATCATGGAAATGGTAAAGAAACAGGTGGGAATGAACCAATCCCAAAAACTTATGGTATTTGTACTAACAATGTCCTTGTATGGACTGGCAACACTTTTTACAGAGTTAATCCCCAAATTTCAGGTTGGAATCGTAGAATTTTCAGTTGAGTTCTTTTTGTTTATCCCATTGATACTTGCTATTTTATTTGATCCATTGTCAGCAGCGCTAGGTGCAGCATTTGGAGAACTGATTTTTAGTGAGATTATGCTTGGTCAATTCGGAGGACTTGGAGAATTAGAAAAATTTATTACTGTAACAATCGGTGTTTATGTTGCGGGAAGACTTGTACGTAATCCTTTGAATAAAATGATGGTTGGGATTGCTGCATTTGTTGGCACAGGTATTCAGCTATTGATGGGAACTGTTGTGGATATTTTGAAGGTTCAATTTGCCATTGAGGATTTTGAGGCAGTTGCAGGTTTGCCTGAAAGTGTTTATTTTACAGAAGGTTTTGCCTTTTTCAATGATTTACTATTTTCAGGAATCTTATTCTGTTTACTACCCACCTTATTCCTGGTTCCTAAATTATATGGAAAGATTGAACCTTTAATGGGAATGGAGCCTAGAACAGAAAAATCTGCGTTATCTAATATTTCATGGAAGACATTGCTTGGCTGCTTAGTTGCATTTGCAATCGCGATTGTTTCTGAAATGTTGGCAGAATCCGGAATGGAGTTATTTTCCTTTGAGGCAGCATGGGCAGAAAGTAAGGGAGCTATGGCAATTGCAATGGTGGTTGCAGCTCTAATTGCTTTAATCGTACTGATGTTTTTCAGAAAGACTACGGAAATTAAAGAAGAGGTTCGTTAAGACATGACTCAGATTAAAATAGAGAATTTAAGTTATAGCTATCCTGGATCAAAGGATAAGGTGTTAAAGCAAATTCATCTTGAAATAGAAAAAGGAGAATTTATCGCAATCGTTGGAAACAATGGTTGTGGGAAATCCACCCTTTGTAAAGTTTTAAATGGACTCATCCCTCATTTTATACCAGGAAATTTTGAAGGTAGTGCTTTGATTGATGGACTGGATACAAAAATGGTAGACGTGGGAATTTTATCTAAAGCGGTTGGATACGTTTATCAGGACTTTGAAAATCAGATTGTCCGCCCAACTGTTTTGGATGATGCTTCTTATGCCTGTCTTAATTATGGAATGGTGGATTATCTGAAAAAGGGAAGAGAAGCACTTTCTATGTGTGGTTTAAATGATAAAGAAGCAGATTATGTGTTTCAGTTATCTGGAGGACAATTACATCTGCTAGCATTAGCTGGAGCAGTTGCTCTTGGTCCTGATATACTGATTTTAGATGAACCAATTGCACAGTTAGATCCTGCCCACGCTATGATTATCTATGAAGTCTTAAAAAAACTCAATCAGGAGTACAACAAAACGATCATTGTCATTGAACATCATACAGAGTATATCGCAGAATACTGTAGTCATGTTATCCTGATGGATGCAGGGAAAATAAAATGGAAGTTGCCTGTAAAAGAAGCGATGGTTCGTGTTGAAGAACTGAAGCGATCCAATATATATCCACCACAGGTTACACAGGCAGCGTTTCGGCTCAAAGAACTTGGTATCTATCCATGGAATAAAAACCTTCCGATAACAGCAAGAGAAGCGGTGCGTTCCTTTTGTGCGCTTTTGCCAGAGAAGGAAAGGAAAAAAGTCTTTATTACGAAAGAAGAGCAAAATTCCACAGAATGTATTCGCTTTGAGCAGGTTGAAGTTACGTATCGATCTGTGAAAGGAGAAGCAAAAACTGTTTTTGATAAACTAAATATTAAGATACATGCTGGAGAACATATTGCATTAATTGGTACAAATGGAGCTGGAAAATCCACATTTATGAAGCTTTTGACAGGATTGATTAAACCAAAAAGTGGAGCTGTGTATATTCAGGGCCGGGCTACACGCAAATTAAAAACAGAGGATTTAGCAAGGGAAATTGCCTATGTTTACCAAAATCCGGAAGAAATGTTTATCAAGGATTCTATTCGAAATGATATTGCTTATGCGATGCAAGTTCGAAATGTTGAACAGTGGGAAAGAAAAACGGAAGAATTGCTAGAAAAGTTTCATTTAACATCTCTCGCAGAACGTGATGGGCGCCTTTTGAGTGGGGGACAGATGAGACGAGCATCTTTAGCAATTGGAATCGCTTTAAATCCATCCATCCTACTTTTGGATGAACCAACTGCAAATCTTGACATAGCAACAAGAAAAGAGATTATGCGAACGCTGACAGAGATGAAAGAAGTGACGGATACAGTCTTGATTGCAACCCATGATATGCAATTGGTTAGTGAATGGGCAGATCGCATTATCGTTCTTTCAAATGGTAAAGTTGTAGCTGATGGAAGTCGGGAGAGTATTTTTTCGGATGAAATGTTATTGAAAAAAACAGGTATACAGCCACCAGAAATTTATCAGGTTGCAAAGCAGATGAATCAGAGTTTGGAATGTTTTAATTTAGAAGAATTTTATGACTTGTTTTTAGAAGAAGTAGTTTAGGGGGAAGAGTAGATGGAAAAGTTTATGAATAAACTATCAGAAAGTATCTTGGATAAGTTTTCTATGGATTTTTTAAGAAATCAGGTTTTGAAAAATGCATATGGAAATGATGATACAATGATTGCAAAAATGGACCCAAGAATACTTTTGGTCTGGTACTTATACTTTGCCCTTGTTCCATGGTTTTCTGATGATGTTGTATTCCTAATCGGATGCTTCCTTCTTGTAGCGGTGACAACTATATTGGCAAAAGTTGCTGGATTAGTATTGTGTTTATTTATTTTAGGCGTTTTTTCCCAAACGGGATATCTGTTTCTTGTAACCTTTCTCTTTGGAGGTGATGGAAGTTCTGTTTTTCCCTTGCTGGTTTTAACTGTTAAAGTGGCAACCGTTTCCTTGGCATCCATCACAGTTTTTTCTGGTTTGGACCCGGATCGTTTATCCAATGGGTTAATGTGGTTCGGTTGTCCTGAGCGTTTATCTTTTTCCATCGCTTATGCATACCGAATATTGCCCATGCTTATGGAAGAATTTCAGAATGTGTTGCTTTCTTTTCGACTACGTGGGAATCCACCCAAACAAACAGGTGTCATTTCCAAAATAAAATACTTGGCATATCAGATACAGGTTTTGATTCATTCTTTTTATCCATTGATGCTTAATACAGCAAAACGCTCCAGAACAACAGTGGAAGCCTTAGAAATAAAAGGCTATCGTTATGCTGCGAATAATAAGATCATTAAAAAAATGAAACTTGCACAGTTAAAAGTACAGGTTGACGATTTGTTGTTCCTGGTACTTTCTTTTTTATGGGTTAGTATTGTAGTTTTGATATCTACATTAATATAGAGAAATGAGGTTATTATGATGATTATTGATTTTCACACACATGGTAAGTTGGCAAAAAAATTGCCTTTTAGTAAAGAATATACACACTGGCTTTTCTCAGAAGCCAAAGAAGCGGGACTGGATGCGCTTTGCTTGACGGAACATTTTAATACCAGCGGATTTGAAGAGGTGTATCAATATATTTATGAAAATTCTGTTCCGGATGGGGACAGTTTATTATTTGATGGATTGCGAATTTTTCCAGGAATGGAAACAGATGTAGAAGAAGGGGGACATATTCTTTGTATTGGTTCCATGGAGGCTATTTTAAGCTTAAACAGAGAACTAGAGCCTTACAAAGAGAAGGGGAAATTCTTAAAGTTTGAAGAACTTATGAATCTTTTCGAACGCTATCCGGTAATCGTAGGAGGTGCACATCCTTTTCGTGAGGGAAGTCATATTCCAGAATTTCCAAGAGAGCAGCTGGAACGCTTTCATTTTTTTGATTTGAATGGAAAAGATGTTGCAGAGCAGGAAGAAAAAACAAAAAGTTTGACCTTTCAGTTTGGAAAGGATTTAAATCGGAAAATTGTAGGTGGTAGTGACACGCATCAGGCAGTCCAATATGGTTGTATGAGCAATTTATTTAAAAAGGAATGTAGGACTGTGGAAGAACTTTACCAGGAAATGATAGCGGATCAATATGAAATTGTTATTTCCCCAAATGGACCTCATATGGTAAAATCAGCAGGTATTCTAAAAAAAGCATTAAAAGAAATTCATTTTCTGGGTGGAGATTATGTTTCTTTGTTAAAAGGAGTTGTTACACATGATTTTTGATGTAAGTAAGGATGCTTTATCGCTAACGAAAACAGAACAGAGAATTCAGGAATATATGGAGTTGAATAAAGAGGAAGTTTTATTTCTTTCGATTGGTCAACTTGCAAAAAAATTAGAGGTATCGGAAGCTACCATATCCAGATTTGCAAAACATGTTGGGTATACAGATTACAAAAGTCTGAAGCAAAAAATTATGGAGCAACAACGATTAGAGGGACCTGCTTTAAAGCTGGTAGGTTCTCTTGCCAGTGAACATGGATTTCAACTTCAGGATTATTTTTTAAAACAACAGACTTATCTTCAAAAAACTCTAGAATTTCTTTCTTTGGATTCATTTGCAGAGGGGGTAAATTCTGTTTTGAATGCTGAGCGAATCTACATTCATGGTAAAAATGCATCGAAGACTTTAAGTGAGTTATTGTTTTACAGACTTCGTAGAATTGGACTTCCAGTTGTTTTGTTGCCTACCGGGGGAAATGAAATATTAGAAGGACTTGCCCATATAACAGAGAGAGATTTGGTGATTATGTTTTCTTTTTCTAAAAATTCTTATGAAGGAAATTTGATTTTAGATTTGAAGAAGAAACTTTGTTTTCGTGTTATTGGATTTACAGGGCGTATTTATGGAGAAGTGGAGGATAAGGATTATATTCCTTTGTATGTATATCGAGGAGAAGACAAAGAATATCATTCAATGACAACAGCAGTAACGCTGGTGGATAGCTTTATTCTTGCTATTTCAGAGAAACTGGATGGAAAGGGTTTGCAAAAATTAAAGCACCTTCATGAATTGAAGATGCTTTACGGTCAGAATCGATTATAGGTTTTCACGCTTTTTGATTTCCTGAAGGTTATTCAGATATTCATTTTGTCCGATAAAAATCATGACATCATCTGCTTCAATTGGTTCGTTTGCATCAGGTGTTACATTGATCTCATCATAGCGCTTAATTGCGATTACATTTACTTTATATCTGGCGCGCAGATTTAATTCTTTTAAGCTTTTTCCGATCCAGTCTTTTAAGGGGTCACATTCAATTAAACTGAAGGTTGAAGATAACTCGACTGCATCAAAGAAATTTCCCATAATTAGATTGTTGGCGATTCTGACACCGGTTTCCTTTTCGGGGAAAACTACCATGTCTGCGCCAACTTTTTTTAATATTTTGGCTTGAATTTCACTTTGCGCTTTTGCCAGAATATAAGGAATTCCAAGTTCTTTCACCAGGATTGTGGTCATAACTGATGCTTCTAAATCTTCACCGATTGCAACAACAGCACCATCGAAATTTTTAATACCAAGGGTTTTTAAAGTGTCTCCATCGGTAATGTGGGCACGAACTGCATGGGTTACAAAGGGTGCAATCTCATTAATCTTATCTTCGTTATCATCTACAACCAAAACTTCACAACCACTTTCGGCAAGTGTAATCGCAACACTGGTACCAAAACGGCCTAATCCAAATACAACAAATTCTTTATTTTGCATAATACTCCTTTTTTTAGCCAACAATTACCTTCGAGGAAGGCATTTGAATACGACAAGTTTTATTTTTATTTATATTTAGTGCAAGTGCCATGGAAATTGGCCCAATACGACCCAGATACATGGTGATAATAATTATTATTTTACCTGCTGTATTTAATTCGGAGGTAAGACCTCTGGATAAACCAACGGTAGCAAGGGCAGAAGTTGATTCGAAGAGTAAATTCAACAAATCCTTTTCCATCGCGATGGAAAGGCTAATAGTTGAAACCATTAAGGTGGTAAAACTAAATAAGAAAACAGCAAGAGCTTTTCGAACGTAAGCATCCAGAATTTTTCTCTCAAAGACCTCAATATCTGTTTTGCTTCGGATACTGGAAATAGCTCCCAGCAATAGGATTGCTATGGTAACTGTCTTAATACCACCAGCAGTACCGGAAGGGGAACCGCCGATAAACATAAAGATAATCCCGATTAAAGAAGTACTAACGGTTAGGCTTTCTTGAGGTAAGGTAGCATATCCAGCTGTTCTGAAGGTTACAGACTGGAAGAAAGAAGCCATAATTTTATCAAATAGTGAAAAATTACCAATCGTACCAGGATTACTAAACTCGTTTAAAAAAAACATAATTGCACCACTAAAAATCAAAAATAATGTCATGGTGATGGCAATTTTTGAATGAAGATCAAATTTTTGAAAAAGTTCTCTAGGTGATAACTTTCCTTTTCCAGTCAAGTGGAGTTTATGAAGAACATCCCACCAAACTGGGAAACCGATACCTCCTGAAATAATAAGTCCCATGGTTACCAGATTGACCAAAACATTTGAATGATATTTTACATAACTTGCATTTCCGATCAAATCAAAACCAGCATTACAAAAGGAAGAAATACTGTGGAAAACAGAATACCAGATTCCTCTTGGGATTCCGTATTCAGGTACAAACTGAAACATGTAAATAAAAGCGCCCACTCCTTCAACGATAAACGTACCTTTTAAAATACGAATGGTTAGTTTTACAAGTCCATTCAAATTCTCCAGATTATAAGATTCCTGTATAAGCAACCTGTTCTGTAAGGTGATACGTTTGCCCAGAATTAGGAGAATGGAGGTTGCGAAGGTTACCACACCTAGACCTCCAAATTGAATCAGAATAATAATTACTATCTGACCAAATAAGTTCCAGTGATCTACGGTTACAAGGGTTGTTAGCCCGGTCACACAGACTGCTGAAGTAGAAGTAAACAGGGCATCAACAAAGGAAGTAAATTCTCCAGAGTTGGAAGAGATTGGTAGGGTTAACAGAGTTGCGCCTAGAAGAATCGCAATCAGGAAACCACCAACAATCATTTGTGTTGTAGTTAATTTGTGTTCTTTAAAAAATGCCATACGTTACCTCTTTGGGAATATTTATTTTTTGCATTCCTAGACCCATTCTATTACTTTTGTTACTTCTTTTCAAGAGCAATCTATTTCTTGTTTTTTTCTGATTCCATGTTATGATAACTATAGAAAAAAAGTTAGGAGAATCACCTTGAATTTATTAACATTAGATACGATTACAAAGGCATATACAGATAGACCCTTATTTCATCAAGCCTCATTTTATCTGCAAGAAGGAGAAAAAGTAGGCGTTGTAGGAATCAATGGTACGGGTAAGAGTACCCTTTTAAAAATAATGGCAGGTTTAGAAGAACCAGATTCTGGAGAGGTTATTCGGGCAAATCATATAGTCATTCGATATTTGCCACAAGCCCCTGAGTTTCAAGCTGAAGATACAGTTCTTGAAGCAGCGCTTCGAGATAACTGTAATAAACTAAATGAGTGGACCATAGAGAATGATGCAAAAACAATGCTGACAAAATTAAACATTACGAATTTTGAACAGAAGGTTCAGGAATTAAGTGGAGGACAACGAAAGCGAATTGCTTTGGTTTCGGCACTTCTTTCTCCGGCGGATATCCTTATACTAGATGAGCCGACTAATCATTTGGATCATGAGATGAATGACTGGTTGGAGGACTTTTTAAAGAAATGGAAAAAAACATTGGTTATGGTAACCCATGATCGATACTTTTTAGAATCTGTAACAAATTGTATTTTGGAAATTGATAAAGGTAGTATGTATAAATACCAAACCAATTATTCGGGATTTGTACAGTTAAAAGCAGAGCGGGCAGACATGGAACAGGCTTCTGAACGAAAAAGAAAATCAATTTTAAAAGTTGAGTTAGAGTGGATGATGCGAGGCGCAAGAGCCAGATCAACCAAATCCAAGTCTAGAATTGAGCGCTTCGAAACCTTGAGTAGTCAGGCGGGTCCACAAGCAGATCAAAAAGTGCAGTTATCTTCGGTTTCATCAAGACTAGGTAGAACCACAGTGGAGTTACAGCATATTTTTAAAGCTTATGGAGACAAGGTGCTGATCAAAGATTTTTCTTATATTTTCCTAAAAAATGATCGAATCGGGTTTGTTGGCGAAAATGGAAGTGGGAAGACAACGCTGATGAAAATTATTTCAGGTAGACTAGAGCCTGATCAAGGTGAGCGTGTGATTGGACCTACTGTTAAAATTGGTTATTATACCCAGGAAATTTTGGAAAAAGAAGAAAAGCAGGATGCAGTAGAGTATATGAATCCCTCCATTCGAGTGATTGATTATATCAAGGATATTGCTGAGTATGTACAGACAGAAGATGGCAGTATTTCTGCCTCACAGATGTTGGAACGGTTTTTATTTCCCCCTGACCAGCAATATAGTCCCATCGGCAAATTGTCAGGTGGTGAGAAACGAAGACTGAATCTGTTAAAAGTATTGGTGGAAGCTCCCAATGTTCTGGTTCTCGATGAACCTACCAATGATTTGGATATTACTACGTTGACAATTCTGGAAGATTATTTGGATCATTTTCAAGGGATTGTTATTGTGGTTTCTCATGATCGCTACTTTTTGGATCGAACTGTAAATCGAATTTTTTCCTTTGAAGAAGATGGCTTTATTAAACAATACGAAGGTGGTTATTCGGATTATCATGTAAAAAGGCAACAAGAAGATCCAGAGAAGAAAATTACAACTTCTGAAAAAGAAAAACCAGCAAAAATAGAAACAAAGGAACGTGAAAAGAAACTGAAATTTACCTATCAAGAGCAAAAAGAGTTTGATACCATCGTTGCGGACATGCAAAGTATGGAGGAGAAGAAGAGTAGGCTGGAAGAGGAAATGAATTTATACGCAAGGGATTTTGTGAAATTGGCTGCCTTAACTAAGGAAAAAGAGGAATTGGAAGAACTATTAGAGGAAAAGCTTCTTCGTTGGATGTATTTGGAGGAGCTTTCTGAAAAAATTAAGGATCAAAATTCATAAAAGGTATGTTAGGGGAATTTCATGAAACAAATACAGGGGATTGTGAAACGCATATGGAAGGATCTGAACCATTATAAATGGGGAATCCTCTTTTTTCTGATTTATTATGTTCTGGTTAAAAAAATATTTCATGCCTACTGCCCAGTTGTTATTGTTTCTGGAATTCCCTGCCCTGCCTGTGGACTAACAAGAGCAAGCTTCTTTCTTATAACAGGTCAGTTTATACGAGCCTATCATATGCATCCCTTAATTTTCCTGTATGGGGGATTCGGTTTGTATGTTTTTGTGAAACGCTATATTTTAAATCAAAAGATTAAGTATCTTAAATTGTGGATTGTACTCCTTCTTTTGTCTTTGATTGTTACATATTTGATACGGATGTATTTGTATTTTCCGGGACATCCTCCGATCTCTTATACCAGACATAATTTGTTGGAAAAACATAGTGAGATTTACAATTTAATCATGTACAGATTGTTCGGATTGTGATACAATTAATTCAAATGAGGGAAAAAACAGGAGGCAATTACATGGATAACAACAACCAATTTAACAGTCCAAATCAACAGAATGAAGGAGCACGTCCTTACCAGAATTATATGAATAATTCTCCGCAGGATGGTCAATATAGCCAGGGTGGTCAGTACTCACAGTATGATGAAAATGGAATATTGAATCAAAATGTACAACAGGGAGGCTACCAGATCCCTATGGAAGAGCCAATGTCAGTTGGAGACTGGTTGATTATTCTATTGATTATGATGATTCCTTGTGTGAATATTGTAATGGTATTTGTTTGGGCATTTAGTAACTCAGAAAAGAAAAGCAAATCAAATTACTTTAAAGCGATGCTTATCTGGAGTTTAATCTGGATTGTGTTATCAATTGTACTTTCTGTTGTAATTGGCGCTAGTGTAATGTCACTTGTTCCACAGATGACAAGTTACTACTAAAATTACTTATAAAGTAAGGGAGTTCTTCTATAATAAGAGGAACTCCCTTTTTGATATGTTATTTACGCCAACGTCCACTTGCACCACAAGGAAGTACAAGACCGCTTTCTTTTACCAGGAGACCAATTTCATCAGCCTCCACTTTGCCACCGTGTATGGTGGTAACAGCGGTGTTGATCATATACGATAACACAGCAGGCTGTAATCCAGTCGTATAAGAATTAACCAGAAAGAACAAAGGGTTGTTGGAAAGAAGTTTTGTTGTCAGGGTAATAAATGGAAAGATGGATTCTTCGATTTTCCAAATTTCGCCCTTTGGTCCACGTCCATAGGAAGGTGGATCCATAATAATGGCATCATAAACATTTCCTCTTCGAATCTCTCGCTCCACAAACTTCACACAGTCATCTACCAGATAACGAATCGGTGCATCTTCTAATCCGGAAGCGCTGGCATTTTCCTTCGCCCAGCCAACCATACCTTTTGAAGCATCCACGTGGGTAACGGTTGCACCAGCTTTTGCAGCTGCCAGGGTTGCTCCCCCTGTGTATGCAAATAAATTTAAAACTTTAATAGGGCGATTGGCTTTCTTTATTAAATCAGAGAACCAATCCCAATTGGTAGCCTGTTCAGGAAATAAACCTGTATGTTTAAAACTAAATGGTTTTAAGCCAAAGGTTAAATCTTTATACTTTATATTCCATTCATTTGGAAGGTTAAAAAATTCCCATTCTCCACCACCTTGGCTGCTTCTGTGATAGTGACCATTCATTTTATTCCAACCAACATTCTTTTTGGGAGTATCCCATATAACCTGAGGATCTGGTCTGACCAAAAGGTAATTTCCCCAGCGTTCTAATTTTTCTCCACTTGAAGTATCTAGTACTTCATAATCTTTCCATTGATCTGCAATCCACATAATAACTCCTGCTGCATACATCCGTATGATCTTATTTGTTTATTTCTTTAAAATATGTATTTAATATACACGAAAGCCTTCTTTTTGGCAAATTAATTGTAACATAGTATTGCTATATTTTCGTACACTATGGTAAAATAAATTGAAATTCTTTAGAGGAGGGTTTAAACATGGATAACAATAATATGTATCAGCAACCAACTGGTAATCAGCCTGTTAATAACAATAAGGCAACAGCATCTTTAGTTCTTGGTATTATTTCTTTGGTGTGTATTTTCACAGGGTATGGAACGATTTTAGGTATCATCGCAGGTGTAATTGGTTTGGTTTTGGGTATCCAGGCTAAAAAAGAAGCACCATCAGGCATGGCAACTGCAGGTATTGTATTAAGTGTTATTGGTTTAGCGCTTTGTGCTCTTACATTCCTTGCATGTGTAGCATGCATTGGAATCATTGGTTCTATGGGAGCTTTTTACTAAAAACAGTGGTTTACTTAAAGAAAAAAAAGCTGTTTCTTCTATTATAATATAGAAGAAGCAGTTTTTTTTATATATGGATTATGGTATAATCATTCATATGCTTCGGATTTCAGGGGGAAAATACGTGTTACCAGTTATTCAAATTGGAAAGATTCAAATTGCAACCTATGGACTTATGATTATGCTTGGATTCATCTGCGCAGTCTTAGTTGGAATTAAAATAGGGAAAAGAAAACAATTAAAAACGGAGGATGTTCTGTTTGCTTTTTTATATGGAATTGTTGGTGTGGTAATTGGTGGAAAACTTCTCTATATTTTGGTAAGCCTTCCGGATCTGATTCAATATCGGGAACTGATATTTCGAAACAAAGAATCTTTTATTTCTGTTTTGCAGGGAGGATTTGTGTTTTATGGTGGCTTGCTGGGAGGAAGTTATGGTATCTTTAGGTATTGCAGAAGATATGGCATTTCCTTATCCGATATGTTCTACGCAGTGATTCCTGGAATTCCGTTACTTCATGGAATTGGAAGAGTTGGATGTTTTGCAGCAGGTTGTTGTTATGGGATAGAATATCAAGGAATCTTTCACGTTACGTTCAGCCATTCACCGGTAGCGCCAAACCTGGTTCCACTTTTTCCAGTACAGCTCCTGGAAAGTATGGTTAATTTTCTGATCTTTCTCTTATTATGTTATCTGGTTCTGAAAGGAAAGGAAACAATGGAACTAGCCTTGACGTATACTATTTGTTATGGGATTATGAGGTTTGTTTTAGAATTTTTCAGAGGAGACCGGTTGCGTGGAATCGTATTTGGATTATCGACTTCTCAATGGATTAGTTTGATACTGGTTCTAACAGCTTCCTATATTATTATAAGAAGAAAAAACTTTTTAAAAAATATTTAAAAAAGTACTTGCATGCTGTGAAAACATCATGTATACTACTTATTGCTGTGGCATGATAGCTGTGAAGCGAGAGGTTGCTGTTGTATTCAACAGGTTTTCCGTGGAGCGAATGTCAAGTTAGGAAACTGACGACAAGTCACTGTACAAACAAAACGTCTACCAAAAGGTAGAAACAACGTGTAGGGATAAGATTGTAAAGCGTGCAATTTTAGGACACACACGGGAGAGTGTACAGTCACCGCTTGTCGTACTTAAGAATTAGAAGTGCGAAAAGGAGGCGACTTTTTTTATGGCAAGTCAAGTAATGAGAATCACACTAAAAGCGTATGAGCACCAATTGGTGGATGCATCTGCGAAAAAGATCATCGAAACAGTTAAGAAAAATGGATCTCAGGTAAGTGGACCAGTTCCCCTTCCTACAAAAAAGGAAATTGTGACCATCTTAAGAGCGGTACACAAATACAAAGATTCCAGAGAACAGTTCGAACAAAGAACACACAAAAGATTAATCGACATCATGGCACCAACGGCTAAAACTGTAGACGCTTTACAGAGATTAGAAATGCCAGCAGGCGTGTATATCGATATCAAAATGAAAAACAAATAAGACCCCTACTAGTATGAATAATCCTTGTTGATTATTCCGCTGTAGACAAAACAGGAGGTAAAGGAAATGAAGAAAGCTATTTTAGCTACAAAAGTCGGAATGACTCAAATCTTCAGTGAAACAGGCGCATTAATCCCTGTAACAGTACTTCAGGCTGGTCCTTGTGTAGTAACACAGGTTAAAACAGTTGAAAACGATGGTTACAAAGCGGTTCAGGTTGGTTTCGCAGATAAGAAAGACAAAATTGTTAACAGAGACAAAGCTGGGAAGAAAGAAATCGTTCATAGACATGGTGTTAACAAAGCAGAAAGAGGACACTTTGAAAAAGCGGGTGTTACTTCTAAAAGATATGTAAGAGAATTCAAACTCGAAAACGCAGAAGAATATACTTTGGCACAAGAAATTAAAGCTGATATCTTCGCAGCTGGAGATAGAATTGATGTATCTGCTATTTCAAAAGGAAAAGGATTCCAGGGTGCTATTAAAAGACATGGTCAATCCAGAGGACCTATGGCTCATGGTTCTAAATTCCATCGTCACCAAGGTTCCAACGGTGCTTGTTCAAGCCCAAGTCGTGTATTCAAAGGAAAAGGAATGCCAGGACACATGGGAAATAAAAAAGTAACTGTTCAAAACCTTGAAATTGTTAGAGTAGATGCTGATAAGAATTTGCTTTTAGTAAAAGGCGCAGTACCAGGACCTAAAAAAGCTTTGATTACAGTAAAAAACACCGTAAAAGTTGAAGCTTAAATTAGGATGAAAGGAGGACCATTCAGATGGCAAACGTATCTGTTTATAATATGGAAGGCAAAGAAGTTGGAACAATTAACTTAAGCGATGATGTATTCGGAGTTGAAATCAATAAACACTTAGTACATTTAGCAGTTGTTCAACAGCTTGCAAATAATCGTCAGGGAACACAGAAAGCAAAGACTCGTTCTGAAGTAAGTGGCGGTGGAAGAAAACCTTGGAGACAAAAAGGAACAGGTCATGCAAGACAAGGTTCAACAAGATCTCCTCAGTGGACAGGAGGCGGTGTAGTATTCGCTCCAACACCTAGAGATTATTCTTTCAAGTTAAATAAGAAAGAAAAAAGAATCGCATTAAAATCTGCTTTAACAAGCAAAGTAATTGATAAAAAAATTATGGTACTTGATGAATTAAAATTTGATGGTATCAAAACAAAGAAATTCCAGGAAGTTTTAGACAACCTGAAAGTAACCAGAGGACTTGTAATTATCGCTGAAAATGATGCTAATGTAGTTATGTCTGCAAAAAACATCGCTTCAGTAAATACAACATTAATCAATACCATTAATGTTTACGATATTATGAAAGCTCAGACAGTTGTAATTACAAAAGACGCTGTTAAAATGATCGAGGAGGTGTACGCATAATGGCAGATTTAAAATATTATGATGTAATCCTCAAACCAGTTGTTACTGAAAAAAGTATGGCTGGCATGGGCGATAAGAAATATACATTTTTAGTTCATCCAGAAGCTAACAAATCTCAGATTAAAGAAGCTGTAGAAAAAATGTTTGCTGGAACAAAAGTGAAAAATGTTAATACAATGAACATGGATGGAAAAAGTAAAAGACGTGGAGCTACTTCTGGTAAAACATCTAAAACCAAAAAAGCAATCGTATCTTTAACTGAAGACAGCAAAGAAATCGAAGTGTTCACAGGTCTGTAAGAATTAGCAGAACCTAAATAAATGCAAAAAAGCATGATAATAAATTGAGAATTGGAAGTCACCAATTCTAAATGAGAGGAGAATTACAATGGGAATTAAAACATACCGCCCATATACACCTTCCAGAAGAAATATGACTAGTTCAGATTTTGCGGAAATCACAAAAGATACCCCTGAAAAATCACTTTGTGCACCATTAAGCAAAACAGCAGGTCGTAACAATCAGGGTAAAATTACTGTTAGACATCGCGGTGGCGGAGCTAAGAGAAAATACAGAATTATCGATTTTAAAAGAAATAAAGATGGTATTCCAGCTACTGTAATCGGAATCGAATATGATCCAAACAGAACTGCAAACATCGCTTTAATCTGCTACGCAGACGGTGAAAAAGCTTATATCTTAGCACCTCAAGGTTTAACAGATGGCATGACAGTTATGAATGGTGCAACAGCAGAAGTTAAAGTGGGTAACTGCTTACCTTTATCTCAGATTCCAGTAGGTACACAGGTTCATAACATTGAATTATTCCCTGGAAAAGGCGGACAGATGGTTCGTTCAGCAGGAAATAGTGCTCAGTTAATGGCGAAAGAAGGAAAATACGCTACTCTTAGATTACCTTCAGGCGAAATGAGAATGGTTCCAATCGAAGGACGTGCTACAGTTGGCGCAGTTGGTAATGGAGATCATAGTCTTATCAATATTGGTAAAGCTGGTCGTAAACGTCACATGGGCTTCAGACCTACAGTTCGTGGATCTGTAATGAATCCTAATGACCATCCACACGGTGGTGGTGAAGGAAGAACCGGTATCGGTCGTCCTGGTCCAAGTACACCATGGGGCAAACCTGCTCTTGGATTAAAGACTCGTAAGAAAAAGAAACATTCTAACAAGTTAATCGTAAGAAGAAGAGACGGTAAAGCTATTAAATAACAATGTTGATATGAAGGAGGAAGAATCATGGCTAGATCATTAAAAAAAGGACCGTTTGCAGATGCAAGCCTACTTAAAAAAATAGATGCTATGAATGCAGCAGGCGGTAAACAGGTTATTAAAACCTGGTCACGTCGTTCTACGATTTTCCCAACATTTGTTGGAGCAACAATCGCAGTACACGATGGCAGAAAACACGTTCCTGTATATGTAACTGAAGATATGGTTGGACATAAACTTGGTGAGTTCGTTGCTACAAGAACTTACAGAGGACATGGAAAAGACGAAAAAAAATCAAAAGTTAAACGATAAGAGTTTTCGAAAGGAGGTTTTAATCCATGGCAAAAGGACATAGATCCCAAATAAAAAGAGAAAGAAATGCGAATAAAGATACCAGACCAAGTGCGAAATTATCTTATGCAAGAGTATCTGTTCAAAAAGCATGCTTTGTTTTAGATGCCATTAGAGGCAAAGATGTGACAACAGCTTTAGCTATTTTGGAATATAATCCAAGATACGCTTCTAGTCTACTAAAAAAATTGTTAGAATCAGCAATTGCAAATGCAGAAAACAACAATGGAATGAAAGTTGAAAATCTTTACATTGCTGAATGTTATGCAAATAAAGGACCTACAATGAAGAGAGTGAAACCAAGAGCACAGGGTAGAGCTTACAGAATTGAAAAAAGAATGAGCCACTTAACTGTTGTGCTTAACGAAAGATAGGAGGAAATTATGGGACAGAAAGTTAATCCTCACGGCCTCAGAGTCGGAATTATAAAAGATTGGGATTCCAAATGGTATGCTGAATCAGAATTTTCCGATTACTTAGCTGAAGACTATAAAATAAGAAAATTTTTAAAGAAAAAGTTATACAGTGCAGGAATTTCTAAAATTGAAATTGAAAGAGCATCTGACAGAGTTAAAGTGGTTATCTTCACAGCAAAACCTGGTATCATCATTGGTAAAGGTGGAAATGAAATCGAAATAACCAAAGCAGAACTTGCAAAACTTACTGATAAAAAAGTGCTTGTAGATATCAAAGAAGTCAAAAGACCTGACAAAGATGCTCAGTTAGTAGCAGAAAACATTGCTCAGCAGTTAGAAAATCGTATCTCTTTCAGAAGAGCTATGAAATCTACTATGAGCAGAACTTTGAAATCTGGAGCTCTTGGAATTAAAACTGCTGTTGCAGGACGTCTTGGCGGAGCTGATATGGCTCGTACAGAGTTCTACAGCGAAGGTACTATTCCACTTCAGACTTTAAGAGCAGATATCGACTATGGATTCGCTGAAGCAGATACAACTTTTGGTAAATTAGGCGTAAAAGTTTGGATCTACAAAGGCGAAATACTTCCTACGAAAGCAAATAAAGAAGGAAACACAACTTCTAAGGAAGGGAGCGACAAATAATGTTAATGCCAAAAAGAGTAAAACGTCGTAAACAGTTCCGTGGATCTATGGCTGGAAAAGCTACCAGAGGTAATGTTATTTCCTACGGCGAATATGGTATCGTGGCTATGGAGCCATGTTGGATCAAATCAAATCAAATTGAAGCAGCCCGTGTTGCTATGACTCGTTATATCAAACGTGGTGGTCAAGTTTGGATTAAAATTTTCCCTGACAAACCAGTAACAGCAAAACCTGCTGAAACTCGTATGGGATCTGGTAAAGGATCACTTGAATACTGGGTAGCAGTTGTAAAACCAGGACGCGTTATGTTTGAAATTTCAGGAGTTCCTCAGGAAGTTGCAACAGAAGCTTTACGTCTTGCAATGCATAAGCTTCCATGTAAATGTAAAATTGTTACCAAAGCAGACTTGGAAGGCGGTGTATCAAATGAAAAATAACAAGTATGTAGAAGATTTAAAAGCAAAATCAGCTGCAGAACTAGCAGGTGAGTTAGTAGCTGCTAAAAAAGAACTTTTCAATTTGAGATTCCAGAATGCTACAAATCAGTTAGATAACACAGCAAGAATTAAAGATGTTAGAAAAAATATTGCTAGAATTCAAACAATAATAACTGAAAAGGCAAAAGTAGCTGAATAAGCAAAACCTTTGCGATAGTATGGAATTTTTGAAAGGAGATTTTAACCGTGGAAAGAAATTTAAGAAAAACACGTAGTGGTAAAGTTGTAAGCAACAAAATGGATAAAACAATTGTTGTAGCAGTTGAAGATCATGTAAAACATCCTCTTTACAGCAAAATCGTAAAAAGAACTTATAAATTAAAGGCACATGATGAAAACAATGATTGTAACATTGGAGATACAGTAAAAGTTATGGAAACAAAACCAATCTCTAAAGATAAGAGATGGAGACTTGTAGAAATTATTGGCAGAGCTAAATAATTTTTACTCTTGGAAGGAGAATTAGCATGATACAACAAGAAAGCAGACTTAGAGTCGCTGATAATACTGGTGCAAAAGAAATCCTTTGTATTAGAGTATTAGGCGGATCTACAAGAAGATATGCGAATATTGGTGATGTTATTGTAGCCAGCGTTAAAGATGCAACACCAGGCGGCGTTGTAAAAAAAGGCGATGTAGTGAAAGCAGTAGTTGTACGTTCTGTTAAAGGTGCACGTCGTAAAGACGGTTCTTATATTAAATTTGACGAAAATGCTGCTGTTATCATTAAAGATGACAAAACTCCAAAAGGGACTCGTATTTTTGGACCAGTAGCAAGAGAGCTTCGTGAAAAACAATTTATGAAAATTGTTTCACTTGCTCCCGAAGTATTATAGGAGGTACCACATGTCAACTATGAAAATTAAAAAAGGTGATACTGTAAAAGTAATCGCCGGCAAAGATAATGGCAAAGAAGGAACAGTTGTTTCTGTTGATCCTAAAAACGGTAAAGTTTTAGTTGAAGGCGTAAACATGATCACAAAACATACAAAACCTTCTGCAGCAAATCAAAATGGTGGGATTGTTCATAAAGAAGCACCTATTGAAATTTCAAACGTAATGTTTGTTCACAAAGGAAAAGCAACAAGAGTTGGCTTTAAACTTGCAGGTGACAAAAAAGTTCGTTTCGCTAAATCAACAGGTGAAGTAATTGATTAATTCTAAGAGAGGAGGTCTATATCGTGGCTAGACTTAAAGATACTTATAAAAATGAGATCGTAGCTTCTATGGTCAAAAAGTTTGGATATAAAAACGTAATGGAAGTGCCTAAGATTGAAAAAATCGTAATCAATATGGGTGTTGGCGAAGCAAAAGACAACATCAAAGCATTAGAAGCGGCTGTAAAAGATTTGGAAATCATTTCCGGTCAGAAAGTAGTTACAACCAAAGCTAAAAATGCGATTGCTAACTTTAAAATCAGAGAAGGTATGCCAATCGGATGTAAAGTTACCTTACGTGGCGAAAGAATGTATGAGTTCGTTGATCGTTTGATCAACCTTGCATTACCTCGTGTACGTGACTTTAGAGGGGTTAACCCAAATGCTTTCGACGGAAGAGGAAATTATGCTCTTGGAGTTAAAGAACAGATTATTTTCCCTGAAATTGAATATGATAAAGTTGATAAAGTAAGAGGTATGGACATCATTTTTGTTACAACAGCAAAAACTGATGAAGAAGCACGTGAATTATTGACATTATTCAATATGCCATTTGTAAAATAGAAGGAGGTAAATTCATGGCTAAAACAGCAATGAAGATCAAACAGCAACGCCCTGCTAAATTCTCCACTAGAGAATATACACGTTGCAATATCTGTGGACGTCCACACTCTGTATTAAGAAAGTACGGAATTTGCAGAATTTGCTTCCGTGAATTAGCATATAAAGGACAAATCCCAGGCGTTAAAAAAGCCAGCTGGTAAAAATGGTTTCGCTTGCATGGTAGAAGTGTTTTTCGAAACAAACTTACCAAAGAAGCGTATAGCCGAGCCTGCTTATAGCAAACAGGCCGGCCGCAATTGTAAAAAAGGAGGCAACATAAATGACAATGAGCGATCCAATTGCAGATATGCTTACAAGAATTCGTAATGCAAACACTGCAAAACATGATACAGTAGATATTCCCGCTTCAAAAATGAAATTAGCGATTGCTGAAATTCTTTTCGAAGAAGGATACATTAAAAAATTCGAAGTTATCGAAGTAGATTCATTCAAAGTTATTCGCGTGACATTAAAATATGGCGCAGATAAAACAGAAAAAATCATTACTGGACTTAAGAGAATCTCTAAACCAGGTCTTCGTGTATATGCAAACAAAGGACAACTTCCACGTGTATTAGGCGGACTTGGTATTGCTATCATCTCTACAAACCAGGGAGTTATTACAGACAAAAAAGCAAGAACTCTTAACGTTGGTGGAGAAGTATTAGCATTTGTTTGGTAATTAGAAGATATAGATTATAAGCAACTTTAAAATACTAATGAGTTCCTGGACTTCCAGGAACCATTTAATAAAACAGGAGGTACGGGCATGTCACGTATAGGAAGAATGCCAATCGCAATTCCAGCAGGAGTAACTGTGGTTATTGCAGAAAATAATAAAGTGACTGTAAAAGGTCCTAAGGGAACGCTTGAAAGAGTGTTAGCACCTGAGATGGAAATCAAAGTGGAAGGTGCAGAAGTAGTTGTTACTAGACCAAATGATTTAAAGAAAATGAAATCTTTACATGGTCTTACAAGAACTCTTTTGAACAATATGGTAGTTGGTGTAACTGATGGTTATGCTAAAAAACTTGAAGTAAATGGTGTTGGTTACAAGGCTGCGAAAGCAGGTAACAAATTAACTCTTTCTTTAGGCTATTCTCATCCAGTTGAAATGGAAGATCCAGAAGGTGTTGAAACTGTACTGGAAGGAAATAATGTTATTATCGTAAAAGGTATTGACAAAGAAAAAGTTGGCCAATTTGCAGCTGAAATCAGAGATAAGAGAAGACCAGAACCTTACAAAGGTAAAGGTATTAAATATGCTACTGAAACCATCAGACGTAAAGTTGGTAAGACTGGTAAGAAATAGATAAGGAGAGTGTAAAAATGGTTAATAAGGAATCAAGACAAAAAACACGTGTTAAAAAACACATTAAATTACGTAACCGTTTCAGCGGTACTGCTGAGAGACCACGTTTGGCTGTGTTTAGAAGTAATAATCATATGTATGCTCAAATTATTGATGATACAGTTGGAAAAACTTTAGTTTCTGCTTCAACTCTTGAAAAAGAAGTAAAAGCAGAGTTAGAAAAAACCAACAATGTGGACGCAGCAACATATTTAGGAACTATCATTGCAAAACGTGCAATGGAAAAAGGTATTAGCTCAGTTGTTTATGACAGAGGCGGATTTATTTACCAGGGTAAAATTGCAGCTTTAGCTGATGCAGCCAGAGAAGCTGGCTTACAATTCTAGGAGAAGGAGGAGAAAATCACGTGAAACGTACAATCATTGATGCTAGTCAATTAGAATTAAAAGATAAAGTAGTTACCATCAAACGTGTAACTAAGGTTGTAAAGGGTGGTCGTAACTTCCGCTTCACAGCTTTAGTAGTAGTTGGAGATGGAAATGGTCATGTAGGAGCAGGTCTTGGAAAAGCAACAGAAATTCCTGAAGCTATCCGTAAAGGAAAAGAAGATGCTATGAAAAACATGGTGAAAGTTGCTATGGATGACAATAACTCAGTAACACATGACCTTTTTGGAAAATTTGGTTCTGCAAACGTTCTGTTAAAGAAAGCTCCAGACGGTACCGGTGTTATCGCTGGTGGTCCAGTTCGTATTGTGTGTGAACTTGCAGGTATTAGAAATATCCGTACAAAATCATTAGGTTCAAGCAACAAACAAAATGTAGTGCTTGCTACAATCAGCGGATTGAGTCAACTTAAAACTCCTGAAGAAGTAGCTAAGAACCGTGGTAAATCTGTAGAAGAAATCATGGCTTAAGGATGCGACTTATTCGCAGTTTTTGAAAGGAGATATACAGATGGCAGCAAATAACGAAAAAACAATTAAAGTTACTTTAGTGAAATCTACAATTGGTGCTGTACCTAAAAATAAAAAGACAGCAGAAGCTTTAGGCTTAACAAAGCTGAACAAAACTGTTGTACTTCCTGATAATAATTCCGTAAGAGGAATGATTAGAATGGTTAGTCATTTAGTAAAAGTAGAAGAAGCTTAATATTAATTCAGATAAGGAGGTGTCAGAATGGAATTATCTAATTTACAACCTGCAGAAGGTTCAAAACAAAGTGATAATTTTAGAAGAGGTCGTGGACACGGTTCAGGAAATGGTAAAACAGCTGGTAAAGGACATAAAGGCCAGAAAGCTCGTTCAGGAGCAACCAGACCTGGTTTTGAAGGTGGTCAGATGCCTTTATACAGAAGAATTCCTAAAAGAGGATTTACAAATAGAAACTCTTTGGAAATCGTCGGTATCAACGTTAAAGTGTTAGATAGATTTGAAGAAGGCAGCACAGTAAGTGTTGACACGTTAGTAGAAGCTGGGATTGTTAAAAATCCTAGAGATGGTGTTAAGATTCTTGGAAACGGAGAACTTACCAAAAAGCTTACGGTTCAGGCTAATGCATTTAGCGCATCTGCAAAAGAAAAAATCGAAGCTCTTGGTGGAACAGCAGAGGTGATCTAATGCTAAAAACACTGATAAACGCATTTAAGATTAAAGACTTAAGAAATAAAATTCTATTTACATTTGCAATGTTAGTTGTGATTCGTTTGGGATCACAACTTCCCATACCGGGAATCGATCCAGATTACATTGAATATACCCTTTCCAATTTACTTGGAGACGGTGGAATTTCAGACTTTTTCAATGCTTTTACAGGTGGTTCGTTTCTTAGTATGTCAGTATTTGCACTCAGTATTACTCCATACATCACATCCTCTATCATTATGCAGCTATTAACCATAGCGGTTCCAAAATTGGAAGAAATGCAAAAAGATGGAGAAGAAGGAAGAAAGAAAATTGCTTCCATAACTCGTTATGTTACTGTTGGATTAGCACTTGTGCAATCAGCGGCAATGGCAATTGGATTTGGTGGCTCCGGTCTGTTAATTGAATATAATGCGCTTAATGTAGTTTCCGTTATCGCGATTTTAACAGCAGGTAGTGCTTTCTTAATGTGGATTGGTGAGAGAATTACAGAAAATGGAGTCGGAAATGGTATCTCTATAGTATTGGTAATCAATATACTTTCTAGTATGCCAAATGACTTTAAAACTTTATTTGATCAATTTGTAGTAAATGCAAAAAATGTTGCAACAGGAGTTCTTGCAGCGGTGATTATTATCGCAATTGTAATAGCAATGGTTGTAATCGTAGTAATATTAAATGCAGGAACTCGTAAGATTCCTGTTCAGTATGCAAAAAAAGTACAGGGAAGAAAAATGGTAGGCGGAAATTCCACAAATATACCTCTTAAGGTAAATACTTCTGGTGTTATTCCAATTATCTTTGCATCTTCCATTATGCAATTCCCAATTGTTATTTCTTCTTTGTTAAATTATCAGGGAACTGGCACTTGGTCAGAAGTAATTAAATATTTAAACCAGAATTACTGGTGCAGTAAAGAGACACCTATTTATACACTTGGTATGTTAGTATACATTGTAATGGTTATCTTTTTTGCTTACTTCTATACCTCAATTACCTTTAATCCACTTGAAATTGCAAACAACATGAAAAAGCAGGGTGGATTTATTCCGGGAATCAGACCTGGAAAACCAACAAGCGATTACCTGTCTATGGTATTAAACCGTATTATCTTTATCGGTGCTGTTGGCCTCACTTTTGTAGGAGTTATTCCTTTTGTATTTAATGGTTTGTTTAATGCCAATGTTTCTTTTGGTGGTACAAGCTTAATCATTATTTGCAGCGTTATTTTGGAAACAATGAAACAGATTGAATCCCAGATGCTGGTAAGAAACTACAAAGGGTTTTTGGTTGATTAATCAGACGGACTGAGCGGTTAGGCATAAGCTTACCTGGGCTCACAAAATAATAAAGGTTGGGACAGGACCGATGTCATGTCCCAAGCCTTGATTTTGCGTCTGCCCTCAAATTCTAAACTTACAAAATGGAGGATTTGATGATGAAAATAATTATGTTAGGCGCTCCTGGCGCTGGAAAAGGTACTCAGGCTAAAATGATATCTGAGAAATACCACATTCCACATATTTCAACTGGCGATATTTTTAGAGCCAATATAAAAAATGGTACAGAACTTGGTACCGAAGCAAAAAAATATATGGATCAGGGTTTACTGGTTCCTGATGAATTAACTGTTCGTATCCTGCTGGATCGTGTATCGAATGAAGATTGCACAGAAGGCTATGTGTTAGATGGTTTTCCAAGAACTATTCCACAGGCAGAAGTACTTGATCATGCACTGGAAGAACTTGGTGACAAAATCGATTATGCTATTAATATTGATATTGCAGATGAAGTGATTGTAAGCCGTATGTCTGGAAGACGTGCATGCTTAACCTGCGGTGCAACCTATCATACGGAATATATCATTCCAGTTAAAGAAGGCATTTGCGATAAATGTGGAAGTGAACTTATTTTACGTGATGACGACAAAGCAGAAACTGTTTTAAAAAGACTGCAGGTTTATCACACACAAACACAACCACTGATTGATTTTTATGAAAATAAGAAAGTACTGAAATCAGTTGATGGTACAAAAAAATTAGAGATGGTTTTTGAAGAAATTTGTACCCTCCTGGATTAGTGGAAAAGAAAGTCTAGAGGACGTTTGGTATGGCTGTATCAATTAAATCTGCCAGAGAAATAGAACTTATGCGGGAAGCAGGAAGATTGCTTGCTGAAGTACATGAAGAACTGGGAAAAGCAATCAAACCAGGTATTAGTACCATGGATATTGATGTGATTGGTGAAAAGTTAATCAGAGAAAGAGACTGTGTGCCTAATTTTCTGCATTATAATGGATATCCAGCTTCAATTTGCGTATCTGTAAATGATGAAGTCGTTCATGGAATTCCATCAAAAAAGAGAATTCTGAAAGAAGGCGACATCGTAAGCCTTGATGCAGGTTTGATTTACAAAGGCTATCATTCCGATGCTGCAAGAACACATGGGGTTGGTCAGATTAGCCCACAAGCACAGAAACTGATTGATGTGACGAAACAAAGCTTTTTTGAAGGAATTAAATATGCAGTTGCAGGAAAACATTTATATGATATTTCAAATGCAATTGATGCGTATGTAACACCCTTTGGTTATTCTATCGTACGTGACCTGGTTGGTCATGGAATTGGAACAAAGTTACATGAAGATCCACAAATACCCAATTTTGCCCAAAGAAGAAAAGGAATTCAACTTCAGGCAGGTATGACACTAGCTATTGAACCAATGATTAATATTGGAAGAAGCGATGTAGAGTGGTTGGCAGATGACTGGACTGTTGTAACCGAAGATGGAACCCTATCGGCACACTATGAGAATACAATTTTGATCACCGATGGTGAACCCGAAATTCTAACGATGTTTTAGAAAAGAGGAAGTCATGGTAGGAAAAATGGTAAAAGTTAAGGCTGGACATGATAAGGACAAGATTTATATCATTGTTCGGGATGATGAACAATTTGTGTATCTGGCTGATGGAAAGTTGAAAACACTTCAAAACCCAAAGAAAAAAAGCAAAAAGCATATACAACCCATTCTGCACAAGATTGATGAAACACTTGCTTTGAAACTTCAAACAAATGATAAAGTGATAGATGAAGAAATAAAGAAAGCAGTGAAAGATTATCTTACACTGCAGAACATGTAAGGTTACTGTTTTTTAGGATTTAGGAGGTATTAAGAAAATGTCAAAAACCGACGTAATTGAAATAGAAGGAATTGTAAAAGAAAAACTGCCAAATACCATGTTTCAGGTAGAACTTGAAAATGGACATCTTGTATTGGCACATATCAGTGGAAAACTGAGACAGAATTTTATTCGTATCTTACCAGGCGATCGAGTAACACTGGAATTATCACCTTATGATTTATCTAAAGGAAGAATTATCTGGAGAGATAAATAAGGCGTTAATTATATAACGGAATGCTATTGCAAACCGAAAAGTATCATGATATAATGTAAAACGGTCTTTTTTGAAAGGAGGATTTAACATGAAAGTTAGATCATCAGTAAAACCAATTTGCGAAAAATGCAAAATCATCAAGAGAAAAGGGAAAATCAGAGTAATTTGTGACAACCCAAAACACAAACAAAGACAGGGATAAAATTGGATTTGTCTTTTCGTATGTGAGGCTATAACAATAGGATTTTTCTTATTGTTAATGATAATATAACGTAGAGAGCCTACGGGATATTACTTCTTGATACCGAGAAAGTATTCTCTTTTGTTGAATCATTTGATTCAAAGTATCGGAAAGACTAGGTTAGTGCCTAGTTGGGTGTGTAGCCACGCCCCAATCAATTAGTAACAGAAAATGCACAAGCTTTTTAAGTGCAAAAAGTACGTTGTTTTAAGACGTAAAGAAAGTGGAGGAAACGTAAATGGCTCGTATCGCAGGTGTTGATTTACCTAGAGAAAAACGTGTAGAAATCGGTTTAACTTACATCTATGGAATTGGTAGAGTAACTTCAAACCGTGTCTTAGCAGAAGCTAAGGTTAGTCCTGATACTCGTGTTAGAGAATTGACGGACGATGAAGTAAAAAGAATTGGTGAAGTAATTGATGCAACCTGTCAGGTTGAAGGTGATTTAAGAAGAGAAGTAGCTCTTAATATCAAGAGATTACAAGAAATCGGTTGCTACAGAGGGATTCGTCATAGAAAAGGACTTCCTGTTCGTGGACAGAAAACAAAGACCAACGCCAGAACAAGAAAAGGTCCTAAGAGAACTGTTGCAAATAAAAAGAAATAGTAAATGAAAGTTGCATCATTACATATAAGTAATGTGAAACCGTAAATATTGAGAAAGTAGGTTAGTTTAAAATGGCTAAAAAAGTTGCAAAGAAGGTAACAAAAAAGCGCGTTAAGAAAAACGTTGAACGGGGACAGGCACATATCCAGTCATCTTTTAATAATACAATTGTAACATTAACAGATACTGAAGGTAATGCTCTTAGTTGGGCAAGTGCCGGTGGTCTTGGCTTTAGAGGTTCAAAGAAATCTACTCCATATGCGGCACAGATGGCAGCTGAAACAGCTACAAAGGCTGCTTTAGTACATGGCTTAAAAGTTGTCGACGTTATGGTGAAGGGTCCTGGATCAGGTCGTGAAGCAGCAATTCGTGCTCTTCAGGCATGTGGACTTGAAGTTACAAGCATCAGAGACGTAACTCCAGTACCTCACAACGGATGTCGCCCACCAAAACGTCGTCGTGTATAATGTTTTTATTGAATTCGTAACTATTAAAAAGAACCGTTGGATGAAAACAGTATGAAACAGAAACTTTAAAAGCGGAAAGTATTCCATTTACTAGGGGATATTTGCGCTTTTAAGGCGTGTTTTAGAGATTGTTGTAAACAACCGTAGGAGGAAATTAAAATGGCAGTAAACAGAGTTCCCGTACTTAAAAGATGTAGATCACTTGGTCTTGAACCACAATACTTAGGTTATGACAAAAAATCAAATAGAACAAACCCAAGAGCAGGCAAAAAAATGAGTGAATATGGCCTTCAGTTGAGAGAAAAACAGAAAGCTAAATTTATCTATGGTGTACTTGAAAAACCTTTTAGAAATTACTATAAAAAAGCTGATAAAATGAGAGGCTTAACCGGTGAAAATCTTATGGTTATGCTTGAATCAAGACTTGATAATGTAATTTTCCGTATGGGATTAGCAAGAACAAGAAGAGAAGCTAGACAGGTTGTTGGACATAAAAATGTTTTAGTAAATGGTAAAGGAATCAACATTCCATCTTACTTAATCAAAGCAGGTGATGTTGTTGAAATCAGACCTAAATCAAAAGAATTACAGAGATACAAAGATATTCTTGAAGTAACAGGTGGCAGATTAACACCAGAATGGATTGACGTTGATCAGGAAGCTTTAAAAGGAACTATCAAATCATTACCTACCAGAGAAGCAATCGACGTTCCTGTTAATGAAATGCTTATCGTCGAATTATATTCTAAATAATTAAGCAGTATTGACAGTGCAAGAGTTTGATTCGCAAAGGAGGGTATAAACAGTGTTTGATTTTGAAAGACCAAATATTGAGGTTGCAGAGATCTCTGATGACAAAAAGTATGGTAAATTCGTAGTAGAACCTTTGGAAAGAGGTTATGGTGTTACGTTAGGTAATTCTTTAAGAAGAATCATGCTTTCATCTTTGCCCGGTGCGGCTGTAAGTCAAGTTAAAATCGAAGGTGTGCTACATGAATTCAGTTCAATTCCAGGTGTTAAGGAAGACGTAACTGAAATCATTATGAACATCAAAAGTCTGGCTATTAGAAATACTTGTGATACACATGAAGCGAAAACTGCATACATTGAGTTTGAAGGCGAAGGTGTTGTTACAGCAGCTGATATTCAGGTTGATCAAGATATCGAGATCCTGAATCCAGACTTAGTAATCGCAACCTTAAACGGTGGCAAAGAAAGTAAGCTTTATATGGAACTTACCATAACAAAAGGTAGAGGCTATGTAAGTGCAGACAAAAACAAAAATGATGATCTACCAATTGGTGTAATTGCGATTGATTCTATCTACACACCAGTAGAAAGAGTGAATTTAACAGTACAAAACACTCGTGTTGGTCAGATTACAGACTTTGATAAATTAACACTGGATGTTTACACAAATGGAAGTTTGGTTCCAGATGAAGCAGTAAGTTTGGCAGCAAAAGTACTTAGTGAACACTTAAGTCTTTTCATCGATTTATCTGAAAATGCAAAAACTGCAGAAATCATGATTGAAAAAGAAGATGATGAAAAAGAAAAAGTTCTTGAAATGAGTATTGATGAATTAGAGTTATCCGTTCGTTCTTATAACTGTCTGAAAAGAGCAGGAATTAATACCGTGGAAGAACTCACAAACAGAACCAGTGAAGATATGATGAAAGTTCGTAACTTAGGACGTAAATCTTTAGAAGAAGTACTTACTAAGTTAAAAGAATTAGGACTTCAATTAAATCCTAGTGAAGAATAAATTATATTAGGAAACTTTCGAGCTACATGGATAGTAAGCCTATAAATGCGTATCCGTGTATTCTCATGAGTGGAACCAGAAACAAGCATTGATTCGATGAGTCCAAACAGGCACGATGAGATGTACCATGAATGAGGCGTCAGCCTTAAGAAAGAGTATCCCTCTTTCGAGAAAGGAAATAGAAATGGCAAAGTACAGAAAATTAGGTAGAACAAGCGATCAGAGAAAAGCATTACTTAGAAGTCAGGTAACAGCACTTTTATATCATGGAAAAATCGTTACAACTGAAGCAAAAGCAAAAGAAGTTCAGAAAATCGTTGAAGGCATCATTGCTTTAGCAGTAAAAGAAAAAGACAATTTTGAAATGGTTAAAGTTTCCGCTAAAGTTCCTGTAAAAGGAAAAGATGGAAAAAGAGTAAAAGAAGTTGTTGATGGCAAGAAAGTAACAAAGTTCGAAACCGTTGAAAAAGAAATTAAAAAAGATCTTCCTTCAAGATTACATGCAAGAAGACAAATGCTGAAAGTGTTATATCCAGTAGTGGAAGTTCCTACCGCAATCGCTGGTAAGAAAAAGAACACCAAAGAAGTTGACTTAGTAGCTCAAATCTTTGATGAAGTAGCACCTAAATACATCAGCCGTAATGGTGGATACACACGTATCATCAAAATCGGACTTCGTAAAGGTGATGCTGCTATGGAAGTAGTTCTTGAACTTGTTTAAGAATTGATTCTAAGATAAACTTAAGATACTAAATAAAAAGTGTTGCACATAATGTGCAGCACTTTTTTTGTTTGATTTATTCTATTTCTTTTTGGAAATGCTGGTAATCCTGATAGGATTTCCAATGACCTCCCCAAATAAATCCGTGTTCTATAAAAAGTTGATAACATAAATCTTGTTCGTCTATTTTATGATCAAAAGTAATAGTTCGATCTGTGTAAATTTCACTTCCGGCTGGTGAAGAGTAAAGACTGCCATCCTCATTGATATCAACAAATGGATTCTGCATGGGGTTAATATCGATGGCAAGTCCGTAAGCGTGTTTAGAAAGTCTTGAGGTTCCTGATACCACACGGTAATTAAAAGCAGAAGTGTTATTGTCTTCCATAGAAAGATTATCATCGGCACCATAAGCGTCAATCAGGACCATTTTGGCTATTTGATAGTTAGCAAGGTATAGTTCATAGAATATTTCCACCATATCCTGAGCAATTGCCTGGTTACAGATTAATTCACCTTCCTGAAGGATGCCATCAAAATTATAATGCAATATTTTTACACAACGAAGGTCTTCATAAGGAACAAGACTATCCGTTGGATATGAAATTCCAGTTATGCGTGTTTTTACTTCTTCGCTTAAAGGTTCGTAATAAAAGCCTTCTTGATAAGTGGTGCGTGAAGATTCCATGGATTCGGCTTCTAATTCTACAGGATCAGGCTCTATTTTTTCAGGAATTACCTGCATTGCAAGGTAGGAAGTAATAGCCTCGGCGGCTGTTCTCTGAGCGTTATAAACCCTTTCTAAGGTTGTTGTATAATCAACAATCGTTTCTTCAATGATGGTTTCTTTTATTGTCTCAACTGTCGCCTTTGGAGTTTTCTTTTCTAAATCGGCTAACGTCTCACCCCCAGATAAGGTTCGAATTATAATGGCCATCATAATAATAAATACCAGTAATAAAAGTCCATTTTTTACTTCTTTTTTCATAAGGACCTCCCTTGTTTTCTTCTAGAACTTTTTCTATTATATCATAGGCTACCTGATTAGAAAAACAGTGTTTATACCTGTCTTGTATTTCTTTTCAGAATCTAGTACAATAGATGACGTGACACATGTAAATCCAAACAGATTTGGAGTAATCAGATGGGAATTGTAAAAACTAAAGACTTAGTGTTTGAATATATAAGAAGAGATGAAGAAGGAAACGTAGAGGGAATTACCAGAGCGATTGATCAGGTTAATCTGGATGTAAAACCAGGAGAATTTATAGCCATATTAGGTCATAACGGTTCCGGTAAGTCTACTCTTGCAAAACATATGAATGCGATTTTAACACCCACAGAAGGACATGTATTTGTTGATGGGAAAGATACCCTGGATGAAGAAAATGTTTGGGATATCAGGCAGAAAGCTGGTATGGTTTTTCAAAATCCTGACAATCAGATTATTGGACAGGTAGTGGAAGAGGATGTAGGATTTGGTCCTGAAAATATGGGAATTCCTACAGCACAAATTTGGGAACGTGTGAAAGAAAGTCTGGTTGCAGTGGGGATGTACGAATATCGTAAATTTTCACCCAATAAGTTATCCGGTGGTCAGAAGCAAAGAGTTTCCATAGCTGGTGTGATTGCCATGCATCCAAAATGTATTATATTAGATGAACCAACAGCGATGCTTGATCCAGAAGGCAGAAAAGAAGTTATTCGAGCAGCCAGAGCACTGAATCAAGTGGAGGGAGTAACGGTTATCTTAATTACCCACTATATGGAGGAAGTTATTTATGCCGATCGTGTATTTGTTATGGAGGATGGGCATGTGGAACTTCAGGGAACACCAAAGGAAGTATTTTCTCAGGTTGAAAAGCTAAAAAGCTTACGCCTTGATGTCCCTCAGGTAACTTTGCTTGCTCACGAATTACAAAAAGAAGGTTTAGCCCTTCCGGATGGGATTTTAACCATCTCTGAATTTGTATCAGAAATGAAGAAGCTTGGATAAAAATAGAACGGAGACAGTATGTCAATTATAGTAGATCACGTAAATTATATATATGGTGCTGACACTGCTCTAAAGGTAGAAGCACTGAAAGATATTAATCTGAATATTCCAGATGGACAGTTTATTGGTCTGATCGGCCATACCGGATCAGGAAAATCGACTCTTGTGCAACATTTAAATGGACTATTAAAACCTACTTCTGGAGCCATATATTTTAATGGACAGGATATTGGGGATAAAGATTACAATTTAAAAACATTGCGTAGTAAGGTAGGTCTGGTATTTCAATATCCAGAGCATCAGTTGTTTGAAATCGATGTTTTTTCAGATGTTTGTTTTGGGCCTAAGAACTTAGGACTGGATAAAAAAGAAGTTGAAATCAGAGCCTATACAGCCTTAAAACAGGTGGGACTGGAGGATGAATACTTTTATCAGTCTCCCTTTGAATTATCAGGTGGTCAGAAGCGTCGTGTGGCTATCGCAGGTGTGTTGGCTATGAATCCAGATATTTTAATACTGGATGAACCAACTGCAGGATTGGATCCCAAAGGTCGGGATGATATTTTGGACCAGATTGCAAGACTTCGTCAGGAGACAGGGAAAACCATTGTTTTGGTTTCTCACAGTATGGAAGATGTGGCAAAATATGTGGATAGATTGATTGTTATGAATAAAGGGAAAGTCATCTATGATGATGTGCCTAGAGAAGTATTTCGTCATTTCAAAGAATTAGAAGAGATGGGGCTTGCTGCTCCACAGGTCACCTATATTATGAATGAATTAAAAAGCCAGGGACTTCAAGTTGACACCATGGCAACAACCATAGAGGAAGCTAAAAAAAGTATCCTTGCAATGTTTCAGAAATAAAGAAATGCAGTTATTATCACTCTGCAGGAAGGTTACTCATGTTAAGAGACATTACACTTGGACAGTATTATCAAACTGAATCTGTCATTCACCGTATGGACCCAAGAGTAAAACTTGTAGGCACCATAGGTTTTATTATTTCGCTTTTTTTAATCAAAAATTATATAGGCTATGTGGTTCCAGTGGCTTTTTTGGCACTGGTAATTAAGACATCAAACGTTCCCTTTAAATTTATGGTTAAGGGAATGAAAGCTATCGTTTTTTTACTTTTGATTACCATGACCTTTAACTTGTTTTTAACACAAGGAGACCCCCTTGTTACATTCTGGAAACTGACCATTACCAAAGAAGGTTTTGAACTTGCTACATTTATGGCGCTTCGTTTGATCTTTTTAATCATAGGATCGTCTATCATGACTTTAACAACCACGCCAAACAATCTAACAGATGGTATGGAAAGTCTGATGAAACCTTTGAAGGTTATTAAGGTGCCTGTTCATGAAGTTTCCATGATGATGTCCATAGCCCTTCGTTTTATTCCTATTTTATTAGAAGAAACAGATAAAATTATGAAGGCTCAGATTGCCAGAGGCGCGGATTTTGAGAGCGGAAACCTGATTAAAAAGGCAAAGAGTCTGATTCCACTTTTGGTACCTCTTTTTATCTCCGCATTTCGAAGAGCCAATGACCTGGCTATGGCTATGGAGGCCAGATGTTATCGTGGTGGTGAAGGCCGAACAAAAATGAAGCCTCTTATTTATAAAAAAAGAGACTTTATGGGTTATCTGGTATTTTTTCTATATCTTGTTGTAACAATTATGGTGGGCATTGTAATTAAATTCTAAACATGCCAATTAAAAAGGAATGAACGGAAGTTTGATGAAACGAGTAAAATTAAAAGTTGCCTATGAAGGCACCCAGTATCATGGATGGCAGCTTCAAAAAAATGGAGAGACCATAGAAAGTCAGTTAAATCTCCATCTGAGTGCTTTATTAAAGGAAGATATTCAGGTAATTGGAGCAAGCAGAACAGATGCAGGTGTACATGCACTGTCAAATATTGCCATATTTGATACCAGTCATCGTATGCCAGCGGAGAAAATATCCTATGCATTGAATCAACGTTTGCCAGAGGATATTCGTATCATGGAGTCCGTACAGGTTGCTTCTGATTTCCATCCAAGAAAATGTGCCAGTAAGAAAACCTATGAATATCATATCTATCATGCACCTTTTCCTAATCCACTAATCAGAAACACATCGTTTTTTACCTATGTGGATTTAAATCTATCAAAAATGAAACGGGCTCTGCCTTATTTTATTGGAACCCATGATTTCAAAAGTTTTGCAAGCATTCATAGTTCAGCAGAAACAACCATTCGTACCATCTATGAACTTTGTATTGACGAAGATGGACCTCTTATAAAGATACGAATAACTGGAAATGGATTTTTATATAACATGGTGCGCATTATTGCAGGAACCTTGTTAGAGATTGGACAGGGACGGATGAAACCTGAAGATATTCCAGAAATTATAGCCGCCTGTGATCGAAGCAAAGCCGGACCCACGGCCCCTGCCAAGGGTTTAACCCTGTATTCCTATGAGTTTGTGGATGGAGAAGATAAACCTCTTCATTTATTGTAGATATTTGATAAATAATTGCAGAAATATGTTGACAGTCCATGGAAGCTATACTATAATATTTCAATGTGGCAACGTTTGAATATGTCTAAACCAAAGCCCCGGTAAGGACATTTTAAAATATGCAATGAAAATAATAATGAGTGATATTTGATTTTTTACGGAGGTAAAATATGAAAACTTTTATGGCTAGTCCAGCTACAATCGAAAGAAAATGGTATGTAGTAGACGCTACAGATATGACATTAGGACGCTTAGCATCTGAAATTGCTAAAGTGTTAAGAGGTAAAAATAAAGCAATCTTTACTCCTCACATTGATACAGGTGATTTTGTAATTGTTGTGAATGCAGCTAAGATTAAAGTAACCGGTAAGAAATTAGATCAAAAAATTTACTACCATCATTCAGACTATGTAGGTGGTATGAAAGAAGCTACTTTAAGAGAAAAATTAGATAGAAAACCTGAACAGGTTATTGAACTTGCTGTAAAAGGCATGCTTCCAAAAGGACCTTTAGGAAGACAAATGTTTACGAAACTTCATGTATACGCAGGACCTGAGCATGAACAAGCAGCTCAGAAACCAGAAGTATTAACATTTTAATCGAAGGGTTTGAAAGGAGAATAAATCATGGCTAAATCAACAGCTAAATTCTACGGAACAGGTAGAAGAAAATCATCAGTTGCAAGAGTATACTTAGTACCTGGAAAAGGTAATATTACAATTAATAAAAGAAATATTGATGAATATTTCGGATTAGAAACATTGAAAGTTATCGTTCGTCAGCCATTAACAGCTACTGAAACCGTTGATAAATTCGACGTATTAGTAACCGTTCGCGGTGGTGGAACTACTGGACAGGCTGGAGCAATCAGACACGGTATTTCAAGAGCATTACTTCAAGCAGACTTGGATTACAGACCAGTTCTTAAAAAAGCAGGTTTCTTAACTAGAGATCCTCGTATGAAAGAAAGAAAGAAATACGGTCTCAAAGCTGCACGTCGTGCACCACAGTTTTCAAAGAGATAATATTATCTGCGAAGGCAGACATACAAAACAGCCCTGGAAAGTTTACTTTCCAAGGGCTGTTTTTATTTCTGTCTTCATTGGAAGATTGAGATGACCGACATGGAGTGAAACGGAATGGAGGTTGACTCAATCTGAGCAGATAATATGGAAGCAAGTCATTGCGAATCAAAGCATATACAATGGCCCTGGAAAGTTTACTTTCCAAGGGCCATTTTTATATGTTTTGATTCATTAGAATGCAAGACATGACCGAGGAAATCCGAAGGATTTTCGAAGGTTCATGACTGCATTCGCAAGTAATGTAAGAAATCAGCACAAATTGCTGATAATACGTTAGCACTTATAAGCAATGTTTATGGACAAATATCGACAAACTTGAAGGAATGAAGCTTGCACCAAATTTTAAGGAGTATTTGCCAATTTTCCTTAAAGATACTTATACGGAAGCTTATTGTTCTTGGAACGAGAATATGAAACCCGATATTTCAAAAGAAAATCCATGGGGCATTGTTTATAGATAAATTGATAATAGTATATGTAAAACTACTTTGAAATCCAATGTTGAATTTAGAATTTCTTTATGATAAATTTGGCAGTTTTGTCAAGAGAGGTAATCCTTGAGACTTATGGATTTATTAGTTGAACTAAACATATTTTTTTTATGCAAAGAATGGACTTGTAATTAAATATACTTTATTCCATATCGAAAACATCAAATGCTGTTAAAAATAATTAATAGCATTTGAAATTTGCAAGTATCTATGTTAAAGTCAGATTAGTGAGAAATGATATGAGAGGAGTTAATTCATGGTAAAAAGAGAAATGTATTTGGAACGCATACGACCATTTTACGATTTGGAAATGGTAAAAGTGATTAGTGGTATTAGGCGTTGTGGTAAGTCAACTATTATGAGACAAATGATTCAAGAGTTAAAAGATAGAAATATATCTGACAAAAAGATAATATACATCAATTTTGAAGATTATAAATATCGAGAGATATGCTATGCTGATTCACTATATAATTATGTTGAAAAAATAATAATTGAAGAGGGAAAATATTATCTGTTTTTTGATGAAATTCAAAATGTCAGTGAATTTGAACTGGTTATTAATTCCTTTCGATCAACACATGATGTGAGCATTTTTATTACCGGATCAAATTCAATGCTTCTGTCTGGAGAACTGGCAACGCATTTAAGTGGTAGAACTATCTCATTTCGGATTATGCCATTTAATTTTAGGGAGTATTGTGAGTGTCAGTCTGAAATGCAGAGGAACAAAACTAAGGAAGAACTGTTAGATGAATATATGAAGTGGGGAGGATTCCCATTGGTATGTAAGGAAACTGACGAAACTAGCAAAGAGGTTATTCTGTCAAATATTTATGATTCTGTTGTCTTAAAGGATATTGTAATGAGGAATAAAGTGGCATCACCAGTGGCATTAGAAAAAGTGTTAGATTATGTCGTAGCGAATTCCTCAACAACTATTTCAGGGAATGCTATAGCATCATCACTTAGTAACGAAAATCAAGCTGTTTCAGCACCAACAGTGTATGATTATTTAAAGTACATTGTAGATGCGTGTATATGTGATAAAGTTTCGAGATATGATATTCGTGGAAAAAAGATATTGGCGTATGAAGAAAAAACTTATGTATGTGATTTGGGATTCTTTTCTATAAAAAAGAATAGGGTTAAAGATGAGTATAATTATATTGTGGAAACATTATGCTATAATGAACTAATTGCTAGAGGATACAAGGTTTATATTGGAAAGACATATAAGGGAGAAGTGGATTTTATTGCACAAAAAGGAGAGGAGAAATTTTATATTCAGGCAGCATATCTGTTAAGCGATGAACACGTAATCGAACGTGAATTTGGTGCATATGAGAATATAAATGATAATTATCCCAAATATCTGATTACATTAGATAGAGTGACTTTAACGCGAGATGGAATTATTCATAAGAATCTTATTGACTTTTTGCTGGGACACAATATCTGAAATAACTAAGTCAAATGTTTTTGTATTGTAGTGCAATAATTTCTGATTTCATTTAATTTACTACCATAATCAACGGGACAAATACTGTCTCATTTCGAAAATAGGACTTTGCTCGTTTTAAGTCCTGTTTTTTCTAGTCATTTTTCGCTAATCTTGATTTGCAAGGAGGTCATATATTATGGATCAGAACAAAGTGGGAAGTTTCATAAAAGAACTTCGAAAAGTAAAAAATCTTACACAGGAGCAGTTGGCAGAGGAATTTTCTGTTTCTAGAAGAACAGTATCCAGATGGGAAACAGGAAACAATATGCCAGACTTAGACATCCTAATTGAAATGTCAGATTTTTTTGAAGTTGATCTCCGCGAAATTTTAGATGGAGAAAGGAAACATGTGAAAATGAATGAAGAATTGAGAGAAACAGTTATGAAGGTTGCGGAGTACAGTAATGAAGGAAAGAAGAAAATGGCAAAAGTCACGCTTATTTATTTCATCCTTGGAATTATTTCAATTGTTATAAATCAAGGAATGAGATTCTTTGAGTTACCCTCAACCTTTTGGATTGGATTTCTTGAAGGAACAACTAGTGGAATAACTCTGGCAGCAATGATACTCGGGGTACTTTACATAACAGGAGCGATGGCAAAAATTCGAGAATTTAAGTTGAGATTATTAAAGAGAAAGTGATGGGTTTGAAAAGCTCCGAAGAGTTTATCTCTTCAGGAGCTTTTTATATTCAGAAGTGTTCCATAACTTGTTGCGTGATATACTACTTTATTGTAAATGGCGTAGAAACATAGTATTGTTTGTATAGGTTGTTTTCTATTTCAGAAATTTTCGTAATAATACGGTAATCTCCAGTTGGTAGTGCGCCATAGATTTCTCTCCAATTATAATCCATCTGTCTCGTTCCGCTTTCATCAATCATATAACCTATATCAATGAACTCAGCTCCTTGATTAATATATGGAAGAGTATACCACTTTTTATTTTTATGAACTTCAATCACAAACCACTCATCTAAAGAACATTCGTTATTGCCACTATAAGTGGTTGAGATGGAAATATCGGTGGATGTTATTGAATCGTCGACTACTGTAGTAGTGGCACTGTTTAATTGATTAAGGTCAAAATAAGAACTTTCAACCATATTACTGGGAGTGCTACATCCATTGGTAAAGAAAGTAAAAGTAAGTAATAGAATTAAAACAATCCATTTTTCTTGGTTTCTCATAAAAACACACTCCTTATTGTAAAATTTTGTACTATACTGATTATTATACATGTTATAATACTATTAATCAATTGCCTGAATATTTCATTTGGAATTGATTTAGAGTATTATGTGACTTAAATAAAATCACTTGTAATAAATATACAGCTTAGGAGACATATGAAGAAACTGGCTATAGCAATAATGAATATGATGCAAAATAAAAAACTACTTTTTTATCGGGAGTATGAAAAATTTTACACAATGACAACCAAGTCTAGGGCGTTTCAATCCTTTTGTGAAGATGCCTTTGGAAAAGATTTTTCACAGGATGGTTTCAGTGACATTACCCAAATTGATATGATGTTTCAATATATCTCAGATGGTATGGATTGTCATATTTTAGATATTGGCTGCGGGAATGGGAAAATGCTTGGTTACATACAGGAAAAGACAAATAGCTTTATTTATGGATTTGATTACTCAAAGAATGCAATTAAACTTGCAAAAAAACTTTATCCAAATCGTTCGGATTTTCGAAGGGGTGTTATTGGTGAGATACAATACCCGGAAAGCGCGTTTGATCTTATTGTTTCGATGGATACCATATATTTTGCAAAGGATATGAAATACTTAGTGGCTCAAGTAAAAACCTGGCTAAAACCTAGTGGTGTATTTTTTATAGGATATCAGGAAGGTGATGTTATGCCGAAGACAGAATCTTTGGACAAAACAGAGATTGTGAAGGCGCTCAGATACAATCATTTAAAATATGAAGCATTAGATATTACAGAGCAAACCTATCAAATGCTTAAGAGAAAACGTGAAGCAGCGAAGACATATCGCGAGAAATTTATAGAAGAAGGAAACAGCATGTGGTTTGACATGCTTATGTATCAAACAGCTTGCTGTGAGCAGTCGTATGAAGACTTTGCAAGAAAAATGTCACGATATATTTTTGTGGTTAGAAAATAGAGAATGACACTGCCAGTTGCTTTTTTGATTAGGAGCAAAGAATCATCGCTGTAACTAAAAAAGAAATACTATAGTTGTTGACGTACAGATAACCGTACATTATAATAAATGTACAGAATAACGTACGAAATGGAGGAGCACTTATGTTAGCAGTGAACTTTACAACCTTAAGAGATAATATGAAGACATATATGGATAAAATCACAGATGATTATGAGACGATGATAATTACAAGAAAGGATAACAAAAATATTGTTATGCTATCTGAAGAATCCTATAATAATATGATGGAAAATATCCATGTCATGGGAAATAAAAGCAATTACGATTGGTTGACGGAATCAAAAACTCAGTTAGAAAATGGAATGGTATCAATGCATGATCTTTTTGAGGTTGGAGCGGATGAATAAAGTATTTACAAAAAATGGTTGGGATGATTACATATATTGGCAGACGGAAGATAGAAAAATCCTAAGAAAAATAAATCAATTAATTGATGATATTGCTAGAAGTGGAAATGAAGGCTTAGGAAAGCCAGAACCACTAAGTGGGAATCTGGCTGGATTTTGGAGCAGAAGAATTAATGATAAAGATCGGTTAATATATAAAATTGACAAAGATAATATTTACATTCTAGCTTGCAGATATCATTATGGTGATAAGTGAGACTGGATTAGTTTTCACAATACTTGGATATTCAATTCTTTATAGAGGAACCTTCTAGTTTTTAGGTGATACTACAAGACAATTCTCTCGTTTAGCGATTCTGAACGATGCGTTGCTTTACAATAAAATGCTCTAGAGATAGAATATATTTGTAAAACAAATGTATCGGAGGGGAAGAATGGGACAGCATATTGGAGAAGTTATCAGTCACTACAGGCAAGTAAACAAAATGACGCAGGATGAATTTGCAGCTAGGCTTGGTGTAACACCACAGGCAGTGAGTAAATGGGAAAGAGGTAATGGTCTTCCGGATATTAGTTTTTTGACTGGGATTATAAAGATTTTGGGAATTAGTGCAGATACATTATTAGATTTAGAAGAGAAGATTGTTGAAAATGGAAATTTGATTGCAGTCACAGAAATTCGTAACAACCTTGTTGCAGAACCATTAGTTTTGGAATTTGGTGAAGCAATCATTCCCGCCATAGTGGAAGGTCTAAAAACGGATTATCTTGAGTCAAACATGTATCAAAATCTTATCGATTTGGTTTGTGAAAGCTGTGAAAGAATGTATGCAGAAATCATTAATAAACAGCTTGTTAAAATGATGGTTGATACATTAAAACTACAATATCCAGGAGTAGCAGATGGTCTTATTCCAGAAAAAGTATCCTATTTACAGCTACAACGAGAACTTCAAAAACGACTACTTTCAGGTGAATCCATCAGAAATCTGATTCACATTCTAGAACAAATGGAGGAAGAATGATAGATTTTCTGATTGAAGCGGGTTTGCCAGACCATCACTCCGTGTTATACTTATA
>CANRGO010000007.1 GCA_947630125.1 uncultured Lachnospiraceae bacterium
ACCACATCCAAAGGAGTTTAATTGAATTAAATCCAGGTCATCTCTTGTCTTTACATAACTTGCGGCCGCATAAAGTCTGGAATGATACATCCACTGGTCAGATACAATAAGAGGACGTTCTGGCTTTGCAAGATGAGAAATGCTATCTTCTGTAAAAACAGCGATCTGATAAGAAGTTATTAATTCTGGAAGACCATGGTTGATTTCGGGATCGATATGGTAGGGACGACCTGCCAGAACGATTCCTTTCATGTTGTTTTCTTCCATATACCGTAGAGTTTCTTCTCCTTTTTTTTGCATATCAAGATGAGATTGTTCCATTTCCATAAAGCCTTCTTTAATAGCATGAAGTAATTCGGCTTCCGGTATAGATTGGAATTCTTTTTTTAGTGCTAAGAAAACAGTGTCTACATCTTTAAAACTCATAAAAGGGTTTGAAAAAATAATATTCTTATCATTTAATTCTTCCACATTATTTTTGATGTTCTCAGGATAAGAAGTAACAATGGGGCAATTGTAGTGGTTGTTTGCATCTTCAAATTCATTTCGTTCATAAAAAACAGAAGGATAAAAAATATAATTGATGTTCTGTTTTAGTAACCACATAATATGTCCGTGAACCAGTTTGGCAGGATAACATTCTGATTCGCTTGGGATGGATTCAATACCAAGCTCATATATTTTATGGGTACTAAGTGGTGATAAGACTACATGATATCCAAGTAAGGTGAAAAAACGATGCCAAAATGGATAGTTTTCGTACATATTTAAGACTCTTGGAATACCTACGATTCCACGGCTTGCCTCTTCGATAGGCAGAGACTCATATTGAAACATTCTTTCTAATTTATATTCAAATAAATTTGGAATGTTATTCACGTTTTTCGGTTTACCAAGTCCACGCTCACAACGGTTACCAGAAATATATTGGCGCCCTCCAGAAAATTTATTTACGGTTAAGCGACAATTATTGGTACATCCTTTACATTTTGCCATGGAAGTATCAAATTCCAGACTAATGATCTTTTCTAAAGGTAGCATTGTGGTTTCGACATTTAAATCATGTCGTTCTCTCGCAATTAAAGCGGATCCAAAAGCTCCCATGATACCAGCAATATCTGGTCGAATTGCTTCGCATTCAGCAACTTTTTCAAAACTTCTTAGAACTGCATCATTATAAAAAGTTCCACCTTGAACAACAATATGTTTACCCAGTTCAGAGGCATCAGAGACTTTTATAACTTTAAATAAAGCATTTTTAATAACAGAATAAGCAAGACCAGCTGAAATATCTGAAACATCAGCACCTTCTTTTTGAGCTTGCTTTACTTTAGAATTCATAAAAACAGTACAGCGTGTACCAAGATCTATGGGATGTTTTGCAAAAAGTGCAGCTTTCGCAAAATCCTGTACAGAATAATTTAAGGATTTCGCAAAGGTCTCAATAAAAGAACCACAACCGGAAGAGCAGGCTTCATTTAATTGTACACTGTCAACTGTGTGATTTTTAATTTTGATACACTTCATATCCTGACCGCCGATATCTAAGATACAGTCAACTTCAGGATCAAAAAACGCAGCAGCATAGTAATGAGCAACGGTCTCTACCTCACCGTCATCAAGTAAAAATGCAGCTTTCATAAGAGCTTCTCCGTAACCGGTGGAACAGGAACGAGCTATTTTAGCTTCTTTTGGTAATAAAGAATAAATTTCTTTTAAAGAATGAATGGCAGTATTTAAAGGACTTCCATTATTGCTGGAATAGAAGGAGTAAAGAAGACTGCCGTCTTCTGAAACTAAGGCGATTTTTGTTGTGGTACTTCCTGCATCGATACCAAGATAGCAATTTCCTTTATATTGTTTTAAGTCAGCTGTGATAACGCGATTTTTTTCGTGACGAGTCTGAAACTGAACAAATTCTTCTTCATTGCGGAATAGTGGTTCCATACGTTCCACTTCAAATTCCATTTTAATATCACATACAAGTTTTTGTACCATTTCATCCATGGAATATGAGATGCTTTCTTTTGCATTTAAAGCAGATCCCATAGCTGCAAACAAGTGGGAATGTTCATCTAAAATGGTGTGTTCTTCATCTAAATTCAATGTTCTGATAAAGGAATTACGAAGTTCAGACAAGAAATGAAGAGGTCCACCTAAAAATGCCACATGTCCACGAATTGGTTTTCCGCAGGCAAGACCACTGATGGTCTGATTAACTACAGCCTGAAAAATAGATGCGGATAAATCTTCCTTTGTTGCACCTTCGTTAATCAAGGGCTGAATGTCAGATTTCGCAAATACTCCACAGCGTGCGGCGATTGTATAAAGGGAATGGTAATCTTTCGCATAATCATTTAAACCACTGGCATCTGTTTGTAATAGAGAAGCCATTTGGTCAATAAAAGAGCCTGTACCACCAGCACAGATACCATTCATTCGTTGTTCAACATTTCCATTTTCAAAATATATAATTTTTGCATCTTCACCACCGAGTTCGATGGCAACATCAGTTTTTGGTGCAACTTTCTGTAAAGCACTTGCAACGGCTATTACTTCCTGGGTAAAGGGTACTCCCAGATGCTTTGCTAAGGTAAGACCACCAGAACCAGTAATAACAGGATGTAGGGTTATGTTTCCCACAAGGTCTTGTGCTTTTTGTAAAATAAAAGTTAATGTTTCTTTGATATTTGCATAATGTCTGGCATAATCAGAAAAAATAAGGTCTTGATTCTGATCTAAAAGTGCTATTTTTACGGTTGTGGAACCGATGTCAATTCCAAGTGTGTAATTCATGTTTTGCATTTATACCTCCTGCCCAAATTTTAGATGGGACTGTAGCTTGTGTTAATGGTCACAATCAAAGTACATTATAATTTAAATAAAAATAAAATACAACGAATAAATCAAATAAGATGCCGCTTCATACAAAATTTATGTTTATGAATGTAGTTGGATATTATTTAGAAATTATGAATATGATGTGAAATAAGAATGAAATAACTTGCCTTTGTTTACATTTTTTTTATCAAATGGTATGATGAAAACACATTTTAAATACAGAACGGAGAGTACCATATGAAGTTTATTTATAGCTTAGAAAAAAAATTGGGACGATATGCAATTAAAAATATTTCACTCTATTTAATTATTTGTTATGCCTTTGGATATTTAATTGCAATGGCTAATCCTGCCTTTTTAAATTTCTTAACATTAAATCCATATTTAATCATCACAAAAGGACAGGTATGGAGATTGTTTAGCTGGATTCTAATTGCTCCAGCCTCAAGTAATATTTTCTTTACTTTAATTACTTTGTATTTTTATTATTCCATCGGATCTACACTGGAAAGAACCTGGGGAACCTTTGTATATAATTTATACTTATTCTGTGGGATGTTATTTACTGTAATTGGAAGTTTTGCTTTACTTTTTTATGCTTTTGCTCTTGGCGGATTTGAACCAGTATTTTTAAGTAACAATGCTAGTGTTCTGGCAAGTTATTTTTCATTGTTTAGTACTTATTATATTAACATGTCGATTTTGTTAGCATTTGCAATTACTTTCCCAGAAAATCAAGTATTATTATTTTTTATCATTCCAGTTAAGATAAAATGGATTGGCATGATATATGGTGGCTTTTTGGTAATGCAGTTTATTTTTGCATCAGTACCAGAGAAATTTGTGATTCTTGCTAGTTTGTTGAATTTTATTATTTTCTTCTTCTTATTAAGAAAGAAAAAAACAATTAGTATAAAGCAAATGAAGAGGCGTCATGAATACCAAAAAGAAGTAAAGATTAACAGCAACATATCCAGACATAAATGTGCCATCTGTGGACGTACAGAACAGGATGGAGAACATCTGGAGTTTCGCTATTGCTCAAAGTGTGAAGGAAATTATGAATACTGTTCAGAGCATTTATTCACCCATGAACATGTTCAAGGAAATAGAAAAAAATAAGGTTGGATTATAATATGAAGCAAAAAGAGTTGAAATTTATAGAACGTATAGAAGAAATCAAAGCATTAGCAAGGCTTCAGAAACATGTGGTTTCCAAAGCTCAGGTAGAAGAGTTATTTCTTGATTTTGCAAAGGATCCAGAACATATGGAGCATGTATATTCCTTTTTGAGAGAACAGAGAATTGGGATTGATGAGGCAGTAGATACCGATGAATTTTTAAGCAAAGAGGAAAAATCCTATCTTGAGTTTTACATGGAGGAATTAAGTTTGCTAGAAAAAGTATCGGATGGTGTGAAACATGCAATCATTTTATCAGCCCTTGCAAAAGATCAAGATGCAAAAAATAAACTGATTGAACTTTTTTTACCACAAGTTGTTGATATTGCAAAGCTTTATACTGGACAGGGAGTTTACCTGGAAGACTTAATCGGAGAGGGAAACATTGCCCTTATAACAGCAGTGGAGATGATTAATTGTGTAGAGGATAGTTCAGAAGTTGAACCTTTATTGGTTAAAATGATTATGAATGCCATGGAAGAAGCGATTAACCAGGAAGAAGCCGAACTAAAAGAAGAAAAAGCAGCAGCAAAGCTGGTTGAGAAAGTAAGTGAGCATGTAAAAGAATTAAGTGAACTTATCAATCGTAATATTACAATAGAAGAACTTACTCGTGAGGGAAAATTTACTGCTAAGGAAATTAAAAAGGCTATATTTTTTAGCGGTGGAGAAATAGAGCATTTAGATTGTGAAACAATAGAAAATGAGGGACTGTAAATGGAACAACAATTTATCAATTATGAAATAATAGAAAAAAGAGAACTAAAAGATATAAATAGTATGGCATATCGTTTAAAACATTGTAAAACAGGTGCGAATATTGTTGTTCTTTCTAATGATGATGAAAACAAGGTGTTTAATATTGGATTTCGTACCCCACCAACAGATAGCACAGGGGTAGCTCATATTTTAGAGCATTCTGTCTTATGTGGATCTAAGAATTTCCCCGCAAAGGATCCTTTTGTAGAACTAGCAAAGGGTTCTTTGAATACTTTTTTAAATGCAATGACATACCCAGATAAAACTTTATATCCGGTTGCTAGTTGTAATGATAAAGATTTTCAAAATCTGATGCATGTATATTTAGATGCAGTTTTTTATCCAAATATTTATCAGGAAGAACATATCTTCAGACAGGAAGGCTGGCATTATCATCTAGAAGATAAAGATGATGATTTAACCATCACGGGAGTAGTATATAATGAAATGAAAGGTGCATTTTCTGCACCAGATGATGTTCTTTGGAGAGAAGTAACAACCTCATTATTTCCAGATACCACCTATGGGGTTGAATCAGGTGGAGATCCTCAGTTTATTCCTGACTTAACATATGAACAATTTTTAGATTTTCATGGAAGTTATTATCACCCAAGTAATAGTTATATTTATCTGTATGGAAATATGGATGTAGAAGAAAAATTGAGGTTTATTGATGAACACTATTTATCTGCGTTTGATAAAATTCAGATTGATTCTGCTGTTATGGATCAGCCTTCTTTTGAAGAAACGAAGGAGATTATGAAAACCTATCCAATCACCGATGGAGAAAGTGAACTGGATAATACATACCTTACCTATAACATGGTTGTTGGTGACAGTTTAAATAAAGAACTTTATATTGCACTTCAAATTTTAGATTATGCACTTTGTAGTGCACCAGGTGCACCTATCAAACAAATGCTTATTGACAAAGGAATTGGCAAGGATGTTTACTCGATTTGTGAAAATGGAATTAAGCAGCCTATTTTTAGTGTGGTAGCAAAAGGTGCCAATGAAGATCAGAAAGAGGAATTTATTCAATGCATTCATGAAGTGTTGGAAGATCAGGTTTTGAATAAAATTGATCGAAAATCATTACGTGCAGGTTTGAATTATTTTGAATTTAAATACAGAGAAGCAGATTATGGCTCCTATCCAAAAGGACTAATGTATGGACTCACTATGTTTGATAGTTGGCTGTATGATGAAACATCTCCATTTTTACATATAGAAGCAATTCAAACCTATCAGTCATTAAAAGAAAAAGTGGAAACGGGATATTTTGAACAGTTAATCGAAGCGTATCTTTTAAGAAATCCTCATAAATCAATTGTCATAATAAAACCAGAAAAAGGTTTGACAACCAAAAAAGAAAAAGAATTAGCGACCAAACTTAAGGCATACAAAGATACACTTTCGGATGAAGAAGTTCAGAAAATTATTGATAAAACAGAGGCTTTACTTCAATATCAGGAAGAAGAAAGTAGCCAGGAAGCACTTGATTCTATTCCGCTCTTGACAAGAGAAGATATGAAGAAGGAAGCAGAAGAATATCATAACAACAAATTATTTGTTCAGGATACATTACTACTTCACCATAATTTGTTTACCAGCGGCATTGGATATTTGCGACTGCTTTTTGATATAACAGACGTTGAAGAAGAATTTTTGCCATACTTAGGGATTTTAAAAACAGTTCTAGGTTATGTTGATACCAACAAACATAAGTATGGAGATTTGTTTAATGAAATCAATATTCAGACGGGTGGTATTTCAACAACAATGAACACCTATCTTGATTCTAAAGATTTAAATCGTTATCAGTTTAAATTTGAAATAAAAACAAAAGCCTTATATGAAAACATGAAGCATGCATTTTCTTTAATGGAAGAGATTATGCTAGAATCAAAACTTTCTGATACAAAGCGCTTGTTTGAAATTATTCAGGAAATGAAATCCAGAATGCAGGGTGATTTTATGTCAGCAGGTCATTCACTTGCAGCAGTTCGAACCTTGTCCTACATTTCTAAAACTGCCCTCATTTCAGATTCCACAGGTGGTTTGACACTCTATCGCTTATTGGAAGATTTGGAAGAAAACTTTGAAAAGAAAAAAGAAGAGCTTGTTTCCATATTAGAAATGTTGGTAAAGAGAATTTTTAGAAAAGAAACGCTGATGGTAGATTATACTTCGGATGAACATGGCCTTGAAAAAATAGAAGAATATGTTTTGAAATTGAAAAAAGATCTTTACGACACCATTGCCGATAAAACCAATCCAACACTAGTTCCGGTCAAGAAAAATGAAGCCTTTACAAATTCTGCACAGGTTCAATATGTTTGCAGAGGTGGTAACTTTGTATCAAAAGGATTACAGTATACTGGAGCTTTACGAGCGCTTAAAGTAATTATGAGTTATGATTACTTGTGGAATAATGTTCGAGTGAAGGGCGGCGCTTATGGCTGTATGTGCAATTTTGGAAAATCGGGTGATAGTTATTTCGTTTCTTATCGAGATCCAAATTTACAAAAAACCATAGAAATATATGAGCAGGCAGCATCGTTTATTGAGTCTTTTGAAGCAGATGAAAAAGGAATGCTCAAATTTATGATTGGTGCAGTCAGTGATCTGGATACACCAATGAATCCAGCAGCAAAAGGAACCAGATCCCTTATGGCTTATTTGACAAATCAGAACTTTGAAGATATTCAAAAAGAACGAGATGAATTACTAGGAGTTACCGTTGAAAAAATCAGGGAATTATCATCTTATATCAAAGCGTTTATGTCAGATGAATGTCTGTGTGTTGTAGGAAATGAAGAAAAAATAAACGAACAGAAACATCTTTTTGAATTAACAGAAAATCTTTTTCATTAAACACCATAAATCAAAAGTAGTTCTTACGTATCTATAATGAAACAAAATAGTTTTATCATAGTATTAAGAAAGGGATGGAGATTATGAGGAAAAATTTAAAGAGCTTAGGGTTATTTGTTTTAGTGGGAATTTTAATGTTACAAGGTTGTGGAAGCAAAAGTGAAACTGCATCCTATGATATGGCCATGAGTTCACCAGAAAGCGGCATGATAGAAGAGACTACGGAAGAAAGTGATCAGTTATATGTTACCAAAGCTGAGGAAAAACCACTGGAGAACAGGGAAAATACCGAATTTACGGAATCAGATTTAAATTATCGAAAACTGATTAAAACGGTGGATATGACAGTTGAAACAGAGGAATTTGATGCGCTGATGGCAAATATCAAAGCGAAGGTAACAGAACTGGGTGGCTATTTTGAAAATATTAGTAACAATAGTAATCGCCAGGGAATTAATCGTTATTCCAGCATGACATTACGTATTCCAGTGTTAAAATTAGATCAGTTTGTAACAAATATTCAAGAAAATTCCAATGTATTATATTCCAATGAATATGTACAAGATGTAACCTTAAGCTATGTTGATTTAGAGAGTCACAAAAAAGCGTTGCTTGCGGAACAGGATACCTTACTACGTTTACTAGAAAAAGCGGAAACGATTGAAGATATTATTCAAATCGAAAGTCGGCTTTCTGATGTCAGATATCAAATCGAAAGTATGGAAAGTCAGCTTAGAACATATGACAATTTAATTTCCTATAGCACCGTTTATATATCTTTATCAGAAGTAGAAAGAGAAACCGTTCTTTCGAAAGATGATCCACTAACCGAAATGAAAACAGGCTTTACCAATAGTTTTTATAAAATCATAGATGGTTTCAAAAATTTTGGTATAGACTTTGTGATCAATTTACCTTATATTATTCTTTATGTTGTTATTTTAGGAGGAGGATTTTTTGTTGGCTTTCTTCTATATAGAAAAACAAAGAAAAAAAATAACAAAGTAATCGATTCGATACAAAAAGAAAGTAAAAAAGAAAGGTCCGAAGATGAACCCAAATTATAAAGCAGGTTTTGCAACAATTATAGGACGACCAAATGTTGGCAAGTCAACATTGATGAATTATTTAATTGGTCAAAAGATTGCAATTACCTCAAATAAGCCACAAACCACCAGAAATAAAATACAAACAGTCTATACTTCAGAAGAGGGACAAATTGTTTTTCTAGATACCCCTGGTATTCATAAAGCCAAAAATAAATTAGGCGAGTATATGGTGAATGTTGCAACTCACACTTTAAAAGATGTGGATGTTATTCTTTGGCTGGTGGAACCAAGTTCTTTTATTGGTGCTGGTGAAAAAGGAATCATTGAACAGTTGAAACGAGCTAAAGTACCAGTAATCCTAGTTATTAACAAAATAGATATGGTAAAAAAAGAAGATGTATTTGCTTTTATAGATACCTATCGACAAGAAATGGATTTTGATGAAATAGTACCTGTTTCAGCAAAAAAAGGAGATAATACAGAAGAATTAATCAAATGTATTATGAAATATTTACCTTACGGTCCTGCATTTTATGACGAAGATACTATTACAGATCAACCCGAAAGACAAATTGTTGCTGAAATTATAAGAGAAAAGGCACTTCACAATTTGGATGAGGAAATTCCTCATGGGATAGCGGTATCCATTGATCAAATGAAATATAAGAAAGATATTGTGGATATTGATGCAACCATATGTTGTGAGAGAGAATCTCATAAGGGTATTATTATAGGAAAAAATGGTTTGATGTTAAAAAAAATCGGTAGTACAGCACGATTTGAAATTGAGCGTTTGTTGGAATGCCAGGTTAACTTGAAATTATGGGTAAAAGTGAAGAAAGACTGGAGAGACAGTGATTTCTTGTTGAAAAATTTTGGTTATCAGGAAAATAATAAAAAGTAATACGATTGACAAGCAAAGAGTACCAAGGTACACTTTGCTTGTTGTTTCATAAAAAAGAAAGGTTTGGTGTAGGATGCAGGATTTTGTTCTGGTGACTGGTATTATTTTAAAAATAGAACCAATCAGTGAGTATGATAAAAGAATTGTAATCCTTACGAGCGAACGTGGAAAGATTGCTGCTTTTGTAAAAGGAGCAAGAAAGCCGACCAGCCGTTTTTTAGCAGCTTGTAATCCTTTTGTATATGCTGAGTTTAAGATGTTTGAAGGTAGAAGTTCATATAATATAGTTGATGTAACAGTGAAGAATTATTTTGAAGAACTTCGTTTGGATTTTGAAGCGGCATATTATGGAATGTATTTTTTAGAATTGATGGATTATTATACAAGAGAAAACAATGATGAAAAGGAATTTTTGAAATTATTATATCAGTCTTTTCGAGCATTGATTTCAAAACAGTTTGAAAATCAGTTTGTACGTACTATTTTTGAAATAAAAGCTTTGGTTATATATGGAGAGTATCCAGGAAGCGATGGTATTGGTAAAATTTTAGAATCTACGAAATATACATTAGAATATATTGCATATACTTCCATCGAAAAATTATATACGTTTTCACTATCAACAGAAGTTTTTTTGGAAATTAAGATGATAGCGAAAAAATTTCAAAAAACCTACCTTGATCGAAAATTTAAAAGTCTTGAAATAATAGACCAATTATAGTATGAAATCTTTGTTGAAAATATCTAATTTCTCCGTTATAATAAATGACAGTGTCAAAATCATAATATTTTTGCCACTTTTATAAGAAGTAAGTTTTAATTATATGAAATAAGGAGCACTTATAATGAAAAAAATAACTGGTATTCTTTTTCTTTGTCTGATTTTTCTTCTGCAAGGTTGTGGAGAAACAGAAACAGAAAAAAATCCTGTGGTAAGCAGTATAAAAATAGGTGAAGAACAAACAATTCTTCATATCATGATTGAAGAATTTGATACATCGATATATCAAGAACAAGAACTTAGAGACCTGGCGGAACGTGAAATAGCAATCTATGAAGAAACCTATGGCGATGGAAGTATTCAAGTTGAAAATGTAACTGCTTCTAATGGAATCATGAATTTTCAAATGAAATTTAAAACGTATGAGGACTTTGAGCGTTATACAGGTGATATTTTATTTATTGGAACACTAGAAGATGCCTATAAGAATGGTTATAGTCTGGATGTTTTACTGAAAGATGTAAAAAGTCAAAAAACAATAGGAAAAAATGAATTGATGCAGATGGCAGAAAGTAATGTTATTATTACCTCTTATCAGGGAGATGTGATAGCACCAGGAAAAGTATTATATCATTCTGCTGATGCAACACTTAAAAGTAATCGGACTATTACACCTAATTCAGAAGAAGTGACTTATATAATTTATAAATAGAAAGGTATGGGAATGGTATGGAAAAGACAATGGAGAAAATCGTTTCACTGGCAAAGTCAAGAGGTTTTGTTTATCCTGGATCTGAAATTTATGGGGGACTTGCTAACACCTGGGATTATGGAAATCTTGGCGTGGAATTAAAAAACAACGTGAAAAAAGCCTGGTGGCAGAAATTTATTATGGAGAATCAATATAATGTTGGTGTTGATTGTGCGATTTTAATGAACCCTCAAACATGGGTAGCATCAGGACACTTAGGCGGTTTCTCAGATCCTTTAATGGATTGTAAAGAGTGTCATGAACGTTTTCGCGCAGATAAAATTATAGAAGATTACTCAGCAGAGCATTCAATCGTGCTTGAAGGAGCAATCGATGCATGGGAACAATCTGAAATGAAAGCTTTTATTGATGAACACAAAGTACCATGCCCAACCTGTGGTAAGCATAATTTTACAGATATCAGACAGTTTAACTTAATGTTTAAAACCTTTCAGGGGGTTACTGAGGATGCAAAAAATACAGTATATTTAAGACCTGAAACAGCACAGGGAATTTTTGTGAACTTTAAAAATGTACAACGTACCTCTAGAAAAAAAATTCCATTTGGTATAGGCCAGATTGGTAAATCTTTTCGAAATGAAATTACGCCTGGTAATTTCACATTCCGTACCAGAGAATTTGAACAAATGGAGTTGGAATTTTTCTGCGAACCTGATACAGATTTGGAGTGGTTTGCTTATTGGAAACAATTTTGTATTGATTGGTTAAAAGTTCTTGGAATGAAGGAAGAAGAAATGAGAGTACGTGATCACGACCAGGAAGAACTTTCCTTTTATTCAAAAGCAACAACCGACATTGAATATTTATTTCCTTTTGGATGGGGTGAATTATGGGGGATAGCAGATCGTACCGATTATGATCTAACTCAACATCAAAATACATCGGGACAGGAAATGACATACTTTGATGATCAAAAAAATTGGCGTTATGTTCCTTACGTAATTGAACCATCATTAGGAGCAGATAGAGTTGTATTAGCCTTTTTATGTTCAGCTTATGATGAAGAAGAAATCGCAGAAGGTGATGTTAGAACTGTACTAAGATTCCATCCAGCACTTGCACCTGTTAAAATTGCAGTATTTCCCTTATCAAAAAAATTAAACGAAGGTGCTGAGAAAGTATTCCAGACACTCTCCAAAAAATACAATTGTGAATTTGATGAAAGAGGAAATATTGGTAAAAGATACCGCAGACAGGATGAAATTGGTACTCCTTTCTGTATCACTTATGACTTTGAATCTGAAGTAGATCAATGTGTAACCGTACGTTTTAGAGATTCTATGGAACAGGTACGTGTTCAAATTGATGAACTTGAGAATTTTTTCTCTGATAAATTTACTTTTTAAGTTCAATCTATTAAAAACCCATCCTCTTTAGGATGGGTTTTTTTGAAAATACTCACAAAATCAGATTGCTGTATTTGTTATTTTATTAAAGAATACAGAAGTATAATTTGTGTAAATTGTATGTATAATTTTTGCAATTTAAGTATAAAACTAGTGAATTTATAACTTTTTAACAGTGACAATTGATATATTTTGTTAATAGTGATGAAAAAGAATGACGTGCGTGTCGGAGAGTTCTGTGTTATAATGACACATAGAGAAAGGTGCTGTGATTTAACACTACATTGCCTTATCTACCTTAAAAAACTAGAAGAAGTTCAAGGGGGACTATGCGAAATGGTGAAATGGGTATATGCATTTGAAGAGGGAAGCGCAAGTATGAAAAACCTACTTGGAGGGAAAGGCTCCAACTTGGCAGAGATGACAAATCTTGGCTTACCAATTCCACAGGGCTTTACGGTAACCACAGAAGCCTGCACAGATTATTACAGAAATGGAAAGACCATTTCAGAGGAAGTGAAAGAACAAATTTTTGAAAAGCTAGCAGATTTAGAAAAAAAACAGAATAAAAAGTTCGGTGATGCTCTAAATCCATTGCTGGTATCAGTTCGTTCGGGTGCCAGAGCAAGTATGCCAGGTATGATGGATACCATTTTAAATTTGGGTTTAAACGATATCTCTGTAGAAGGATTTGCAAACAAATCCAATAATCCCAGATTTGCATATGATTCTTACCGTAGATTTATTCAAATGTTTTCCGATGTTGTAATGGAAATCCCAAAATCTTATTTTGAACGTATTTTAGATGAAGTGAAACATAAAAAGAATGTAACCTTTGATACGGAGCTGACAGCAGAAGATTTACAGGAAATTATTCAACTGTATAAAAGTATTTATAAAGAAAAAATGGGAAGTGATTTTCCACAAGATCCAGATGTCCAACTTATGGAGGCAATTAAAGCAGTATTTCGTTCATGGGATAATGAAAGAGCAATTATCTATCGAAGAATGAACGATATTCCAGGTGACTGGGGAACAGCAGTGAACGTTCAAGCCATGGTATTTGGAAACATGGGTGAAACTTCTGGTACCGGAGTTGCTTTTACAAGAAATCCATCCACAGGTGAGAAAGGTATCTATGGAGAATATCTAATTAATGCACAAGGGGAAGATGTTGTTGCAGGGATTAGAACTCCACAACCTATCACAAAATTAAAAGAAGAAATGCCAGAATGTTATGATCAATTTATAAAAATTGCAAACACTTTAGAACAGCATTATCGTGATATGCAGGATATGGAATTTACAATTGAAGAGAAAAAACTTTATTTCCTTCAGACCAGAAATGGGAAACGTACAGCATTTGCTGCACTACAGATTGCTTGTGATTTAATTGATGAAGGTACAATCACTGAAAAAGAAGCAGTTTTAAGAATTGAAGCGAAAGCACTAGACCAGTTATTGCACCCTACCTTTGACCCAGTTGCGTTAAAGGATGGAGAGGTAATCGGACAAGCTTTGCCAGCATCACCAGGTGCTGCAGCTGGAAAAGTTTATTTTTCTGCTCAGGATTCAGTTGATGCAAACGAACGTGGAGAACGTGTAATTCTTGTTCGCTTAGAGACTAGCCCTGAAGATATAGAGGGTATGCATGTAGCAAAAGGTATTTTGACTGTGCGTGGTGGTATGACTTCACATGCTGCAGTTGTAGCAAGAGGCATGGGAACTTGTTGTGTTTCAGGCTGTGGTGAAATTAAAATTCAAGAAGAAGAAAAACAATTTGAGTTAGGTGGATATTTGTTTAATGAAGGGGATTATATTTCATTAGATGGATCCACTGGTAAAATTTATAAAGGTGAAATCCGTACACAGGAAGCGACCGTAGACGGTAACTTTGATCGCCTAATGAAGATGGCAGATCAATTTAGAACGTTGAAAGTCAGAACCAATGCAGATACGCCTCAAGATGCTGCAAACGCACTTAAACTTGGAGCGGAAGGAATTGGACTATGCCGTACAGAGCATATGTTCTTTGAGCCTGAACGTATTCCTAAAATTCGTAGAATGATTCTTTCGAAGACTGTAGAAGAAAGAGAAGAAGCTTTAAATGAACTGATTCCTTATCAGAAAGCTGATTTTAAAGGTATTTATGAAGTTATGAAAGGCTATCCAGTGACAATTCGTTTCTTGGATCCACCACTTCATGAATTTGTTCCTACAGATGAAAAAGATATTCAAGAATTAGCTGAAATGATGAACATTACCGTACAAGAAGTAAAAGATACCTGTGATAGCCTACATGAGTTTAATCCTATGATGGGTCACAGAGGATGTCGTCTTGCTGTTACTTACCCAGAAATTGCAAGAATGCAAACCAGAGCTGTAATGGAAGCTGCCATCGAAGTAAAACGTGAAAAAGGTTATAAAATTGTTCCTGAAATCATGATTCCCCTAGTTGGTGATAAAAAAGAATTAAAATATGTAAAAGATATTGTTGTTGAGACTGCAAAACAGGTAAAAGCAGAAATGGATTCTGATATTGATTACCAGATTGGTACCATGATTGAAATTCCAAGAGCAGCTTTACTTGCAGATGAAATTGCAGAAGAAGCAGAATTCTTCTCATTTGGAACCAATGATTTAACACAGATGACCTTTGGTTTCTCTCGCGATGATGCAGGTAATTTTTTATCAGCTTATTACAAAACTAAAATATATGAATCAGATCCTTTTGCTAGATTAGACCAAAGTGGTGTAGGAAAATTGGTTGAAATGGCAGTTGAAAAGGGTAGAAAAACGAGAAGCGATATTAAACTTGGTATTTGTGGAGAGCATGGCGGTGATCCTAGCAGTGTAGAATTCTGTCACAAAGTTGGACTAAATTATGTGTCCTGTTCACCATTTAGAGTTCCTATTGCAAAATTAGCAGCTGCACAGGCAGCAATAAACCAGGGGGACGGTTCTTCTGGTACAATCTAATGAATTATAAGTTTTCAGAGTGGTATCCTTATGGATACCACTCTTTTTGTTTTGCGATTGTACCAGAAGAACCGTCCCCCTGGTTCCCTTGACAGAAACTTTAAGTTCTGTTAATCTATAGAAAAGATAGGGATTAATGAATAATAGTGGTTGAAATAGCAGGTCATGAAGTTCATAAATATGAATTTCATGATTTTTTTAATATAGTAGTTAGTTTAGGGTAACGACCCGGAAAGAAAGAGAAATAAGAGTATGAAAGAAAACAATGAATTAAAACAGAAGTCAGTAAAAGTAATTCCACTTGGTGGATTAGAAAAAATAGGTATGAATATTACTGCATTTGAGTTTGGAGAAAGCATTATTGTAGTGGATTGTGGTATTTCGTTTCCAGAAGATGATATGTTGGGTATAGATCTTGTAATTCCAAACACAACATATTTACAGGAAAATAAAGAAAGGGTTAAAGCATTTTTTATAACCCATGGACATGAAGATCATATTGGAGCATTACCTTATGTTTTGAAGGATCTTAACGTTCCAGTTTATGCAACAAAGTTAACGCAGGGTCTAATTGAGCTGAAATTAAAAGAGCACAATTTGTTGAAAAAAACAAGAAGAAAGACTGTAAAACATGGACATTCTATTAACTTGCAGGATTTCAGAGTAGAATTTATAAAAACAAATCATAGTATTGCAGATGCTTCGGCTCTTGCAATCTATACAGAAGCAGGAACGATTGTTCATACGGGTGATTTTAAAATTGATTATACACCACTATTTGGAGATGCAATAGATCTTCCGAAGTTCGCAGAACTTGGGAAAAAAGGTGTTTTGGCTTTGATGTGCGATAGCACAAATGCCCAAAGACCTGGTTTTACCGTATCTGAAAAAATGGTAGCAAATACGTTTAATCGTTTGTTTTCAGAAAATAGTTCAAATCGTATTATTGTAGCTACCTTTGCTTCAAATGTAGATCGTGTGCAACAGATTATGAATACCGCTTCTATTTATGGAAGAAAAGTTGTAATTCAAGGAAGAAGTATGGTAAATGTTATTCAAGTTGCAAGTGAACTAGGATATATAAAGATACCAGAAAATACCATTATTGAAGCAGAACAAATGAAAAATTATCCAGATGAAAAGATTGTTATTGTAACGACAGGAAGTCAGGGAGAATCCATGGCTGCTCTATCAAGAATGGCTGATTCATCTCATAAATCGATTTCTATTAAACCAGGAGACCAGATTGTTTTTAGTTCCACACCAATTCCTGGAAATGAAAAAGCAGTATCAAAGGTTATTAATGAACTTGCAAGAAAAGGTGCTGAAATTATTTATCAAGATACTCACGTTTCGGGACATGCATGTCAGGAAGAACTAAAATTAATCTATGCATTAGTAAGACCAAAATATGTAATTCCAGTACATGGAGAGTATAAGCATTTAAAAGCACAGGAAAAGCTAGCTGTATCTATGGGAATTCCAAAGGAAAATGTATTTGTTCTTCAATCTGGGAATGTACTAGAGTTATCCAAAGAAAAAGCTGGAATAACTGGTCAGGTTAAAGCAGGAGAAATATATGTAGACGGTTTAGGTGTTGGTGATGTTGGAAATGTCGTGATAAAAGATCGTCAGAATTTATCTGAAAATGGTTTGATTGTTGTAACGATTGGAATTCAAAAAACAACTGGTGAGGTTATGTCTGGACCAGATATCGTATCCAGAGGTTTTGTTTATGTAAAAGAATCAGATAATTTAATGAATAAAATAAAAGTGATAGCGGAAAAATCTTTGGATAAATGCATGCAGAGAAAAATTCGTGATTGGAATAAGATAAAGTCTATGGTTCGTGATGATATCAATGAGTATTTATGGAAAGAAATGAAACGTAATCCCATGATCATGACTATTATTTTAGAACTTTAATTATTAAATTTACTTCCAAGTTATTGCGTATTGCTATAAAAAGAGATATAATTTTTTTAGTTAGTTCTGTGATTGAACTAATGAATCTATCATTATATCAGGCAGGTAGCAGCATGGAATGGATCTTAGAAAAAGAGAACATTAGAGCAATAAACAATCATGGTGAAATACTTACGAAGTTGGAGTTTTCATTTGTTGGATCTGAGGTAGTTGAGACAAAACATTTTTATATTCAAGAAAATATTTATGGAATGGGTATGGATGATTTGTCTATGAAAGTATTTGTAGCATTTTTAAGAGAAAAAAGCTTAAAAGTTATTCCCAATGAATTGTTAACAAACAGATGGTTTCAACAAAACATCAATGTGGTTTGGGATGTTTTAACACAGGAAGATTATCAACAGGCGGAAGCTAGTTAGTCATTAACACTTAATTTACCCATTCAACTTTAATTTTCTGTTTCTTTTCTATTAGATTTGTCATATAATAGTTTTGTGTAAAAGTATTATATAAAATAAATAGAAATTAGATACTGAAAGGAGAAAGCAGATGAAAGTTAAGAATATTCGAGACATTGATGAATTTTTCCGTGTAGTGGATTCTTGTGAAGGAACCGTAGAACTAGTGACAAAAGAGGGAGACCGATTGAATCTAAAATCAAAGCTTTGCCAATATGTTTCTTTGGCAAATGTTTTTTCTGGCGGATTAATCAATGAGATTGAGATAGTCGCCTATGAAAAAAATGATATTGATAAATTAATTAACTATATGATGGGCTAATAGTCAAGCATAGAGAGATCCCATATCATCCGGGAAGATGATATGGGATTTTTAAATAGAATAAATAATGCAGAGGGATACATGAATATTTCAATAATTTTAAATCAACTAGATACGCTTTTTCAGGAAAAGAAAATAGAAGAAGTAGAAACATTTTTACTTTATCAGATAAATGAAGCACAGAAACTTGGGAGTACGTCTTCCTATATTACTTTGTTAAACGAATTGATTGGTTACTATCGAGATTTGTCTAAGCATGGGTCTTCTATAAGTTATGCTAAAATCTTGCTTCAGTTGTTAGAGGACGAAGAACTGCAGGATTCGGTAGCTTATGGCACTAGTTTAAATAATATCGGAAATGCATATCGTGCAGCAGGTAAGGCAAAAGAAGCATTAACATATTATCTTCAGGTTTTTTCTATTTATAAAGAAAACTTAACACCTAATGATTTTCGATATGCAAGCCTGAATAATAATGTAAGTTTGGTTTATCAAGAATTAAACGAGTATGAAAAGTCTTTGGAAGTATTAGCAAATGCATTAGGTGTTTTGGAGCATCATCCTACAGCGGTTTATGAACGTGCTACAACATATACCAACATTGCAAACACCTTACTAAAATGTGGGCGTACAGAAAAGGCTTTGGAATACATACAACTAGCTTTACAAATATATGAAAAAGATGAAACGAAAGATTTTCATTATAGTGGAGCTCTTTGCTCCATGGCTGAAGCACTCTATCAAATTGGAAATTTAAAAGATTCCATTGAGTTTTATAAGAAAGCCTTAGCGGAAATTGCTGTTAATATGGGAAAAAACGGTACATATGAGCTTGTGCAAGAAAATATGAATCATGTTATTTTCGAGTACAATAGGATAAAACCAAAATCAGGGTTAGAGTTATCACGTAATTATTATGAAACATTTGGGCGACCAATGTTAGAGGAAAAATTTCCGGATTATATTAATCGGATAGCTGTAGGTTTGATTGGTGAAGGGTCAGAGTGTTTTGGGTTTGATGATGAGGTATCCATGGATCATGACTTTGGTCCGGCATTCAACTTATTCTTAAGTGCTGACGACTATTTGAAAGTTGGCAAGGAACTTCAGGACGCTTATGATAGCCTACCTAGTGTTTTTATGGGAATTCAAAAAAGAAACTCTAAGCAAACAAAAGAAAGAAAAGGTGTTTTTGAGAATTTAAAATTTATACAAACACTTACAGGTTTAGATGCTCCTATAGTAAATGAAGATGATTTCTTAAAAGTAGATGAGAATGGCTTATTTTTACTGGAACACGGAGTTATTTTTTTTGATCCACTTGGAGAATTTACGAAACTCAGACAATCCTTTTTACAATATTATCCAGATGTAATTTGGAGAAAAAAGGTGGCACAATCACTTGCTATGTTTTCCCAGTATGGGCAATATAACTATCCAAGGATGAAGAAAAGAAATGATGTGGTAAGTGCTAATATTTGCCTATATGAATTTATAAAAGAAATAATAAACCTACTCTATTTGTTTAATCATTTGTACAAACCATATTATAAGTGGTGGATGAAAGGTCTTGAACAAATTACAGAATTAAAAGAAGTTAAAGATATTCTATATGGTTTGGCTGGGAAAGATTTTGATGAGGGTACAATTGATAAGCAAATAGAAGCAATCGCAACGTATTTTGCAGATTATTTAAAAAGAGAACACTATATCTTTCAAACGAACATGTATTTAATAGATCATTGTGAAGATATCCTTAATCCGAAATTAAAATTAGTGGAATACCTTGTATCCATGGAGTGGAAAGCCTTTGATACGGTTGAAAACATAGGTGGGAGAGCAGATTGTCAAGATGATTTTGAAACATTTATGGTTATGCGAAAAAGTCAGTATTTATGCTTTCCAGACGAAGTTCTTAGAAGTTATTGCAATGATTTCAAGCAATCGTATGAGCGTGGATGGAATTTAATAACCGAAAAATATGCAAGAATGATGGAGTTTACTCATCCAACAGAATATAATCAGATTAAAAATCAATTACCTTTTATTTGTGATGACAAAAAGAAGATAGTCGATGAAATTGTAGCAATTCAAGTTTCTTGGATGGAACAGTTTGCACAGAGGTATCAAAATATTGCAGCAAATGCAAGACCTATTCGTGCGACGAATGATTCCTTTTATGGAACATCATATGAAACCTACCTTAGGGGAGAACTATTCACCTATGGTGATAATACTTTACAGAAGTATCATGCTTTTATCAAAGAACGATTAAATAGGGATGAGAATCTAAGCTATTTGATTATGCAACAAACAGCGAAGTTATACGGATACGAGAATCTGGAAGAAATGAATTCTTCCATGAATTAATAAAGTGAGGATACCATGGACATTAATAAAAAAAATCAAAAAAGTATTTTATGGGTTGCATTAATTTGTATTTCCTTTTATCTGGGATTACAGAATTTTCAAGTTGTATTAGACGTACTATCATACTTATTTTCTTTAATCTTTCCGTTTTTACTTGGAGGAGCAATTGCTTTTATCTTTAATGTTCCAATGAAAAAAATTGAGAGTTATCTATTTCGTAAAAAAGAAAAGCTTCATAAATTTCGAAGGCCATTGGCATTTACCATTACATTTTTATGTTTTATTTTAGTTATTATTGCTGGTATGTTTGTAGTGATACCTGAATTAATCGCAACAGGAGAACTTTTGGTGAAGCAAATTCCGGAAGGATTTCAAGAACTCGAAAAAATGTTTGAAAAATATGAAACACAATGGACTGCACTGCAGGCATTTCAATTGGATTTGAATATCGATTGGGATAGTATCATACAGGAAATTGTGGAGTTTGTTCAAGGTAGTGTTTCTGGGCTTTTAAATTCAACGCTTCATGTGGTATCGAATATTATTTCTGCGGTTACAACGGCAATCATTGGTTTTACGTTTTCCATTTATATTCTTTTTCAAAAAGAAAAACTTTCCCTTCAGGCTGCAAAATTAAATGAAGCTGTTTTTTCAGATAAAACAGCAAAAAGAATACGTTATATTTTGCAATTATCACATGAAACTTTTGCAAACTTTATTTCGGGACAATGTATGGAATCGGTGATACTTGGATTTTTATTTTTTATTGCAATGAGTATTTTTCAGATGCCTTATGCACTATTAGTTGGAGTTTTAATAGCTATCACTGCATTAATTCCCGTTTTTGGAGCGTTTATAGGCTGTGTGGTTGGAGTCTTTTTAATAGCCATGGTAAATCCCGTTCAGGCACTTTGGTTTTTGCTTCTGTTCCTAGTGTTACAACAATTAGAGGGGAATTTGATATATCCTCATGTAGTAGGTGGTAAAGTTGGACTTCCATCGTTCTTAGTTCTTGTTGCGGTTACCATTGGTGGTAAAACAATGGGAATCTCTGGCATGCTACTATTTATACCTGTTGCGTCGGTGCTATATTCTTTACTTAGAGACTGGGTAAATCATTCGTTTCAAAGCAAACAAATCATATAATGGTGGGAAAGAAAGGGGAAGGAGAACATTTATGATGGTGATTGAAACAAATAATCTTACAAAAAGTTATGGAAAAATAAGCTTAGGTCTTGTCCAAGCGTTATTTTTACTTGGTATGTATCCAATTTTTATGGATAGTAAGGTTAATATGACGGAAGTTTTAAATAATTTTCCAGAACCTTTTATGAAAGCTTTTTCTTTTCAGATAGATAGTTTCTATCAATTTGAGAGTTTCTGTTTCTTATAAAAACTGCAGTTGCTTTAACCTGTATAATAGTAATCCATCTATCATTTTTACTTTTGAGTATTTTCATTTATTACAGCATGAATTTGGAAACCCTTAATTTGGGAGGATTTATATTGGCAACAAATGGTTTGTTTCTTTTGGAAGTTATGTTTTTGTTTGTTGGGTCGGTTATTTTGCTTACAATCAAAAAAATACGTTCTGTATCTGGAGCAGCAGTTACCATCGGATTTTCTATTTTCTAATTATTACAATTGCTTGTTTTGTCTTTTCAATCATACGGTTTTCTAAAATGCAAGTAAAAGCAATAACCTAATCAAGAAAGGAAGATGGGAGATATGAATATTTTTCTACAGGAATGTAAAATGAATAAAAAAGTCTTCTTTTTTGGCTACTTGGTATCTTTGCACTAACCTTCGCTGGGATAACAAAATATAGTGGCTTATCAAATGAGGCAGGTCAAAATGCAATTTTAGAAATTGTAAGTCAGGTACCTAAGATATTATTAGCAGTACTAGGTATTGCAGATGTAGATTTTACAACACTTCAGGGTTATTACACTGTGATACATTTTTATATATTGCTATGTGGTTCTATTTATGGTATTCATCTTGGAATTTTTAGTGTTTTTTTCTTTACAGTAAGTAGTTTTCTATCTGTCTATGCAAAAAGTTATCAAAGAGCCTCCGTTTATGGAAATGTGTTTTTCCTGTATTCGTTTTTAATTAATATAGCATATCGTGCGATCGAGAATCCGAAACTCCTGAAATTTTTTTCACCACTTAATTATTTTGATAGCAACGAACTACTTATGGGAAATCTAAATCTTGGAATGCTTTGTTTTATGGTAATCGTAATTCTTGCTTTGGGATTTATAAGTTTATTTAAATTTCGAGATTTTGCAAGCTATTAAAAAACAATTAATTTTTACTTTTGTCATTGAAATTTAGTTAGATCTGTCTTATAATCAAGACAGTTAGCAAATACTAACCATGTGAATAAAACAGTGAAAAATCCCTTTTGCTTCCGGGAATGATTTCCGGGGGGATTCTTTCAAAAAAAGAAAGAGGTGTCTGTATGAATTATTTAGAAATTGAAAAAGTAATCGGTAGAGAAATTATTGATTCCAGAGGAAATCCAACAGTTGAAGCAGAGGTTTATTTGGTTGATGGTACTATGGCAAGAGGGGCAGCTCCAAGCGGTGCTTCTACCGGTATTTTTGAAGCACTTGAATTAAGAGATGGCGACAAAGCACGTTTTGGTGGAAAAGGCGTATCGAAAGCAGTTCATAATATCAATACTGTTATTCATGATACTCTTGTGGGAATGGATGCATCTGATATCTATGCAATTGATCAGGCTATGATAAAAGCTGATGGAACAAAGGACAAATCAAATCTAGGTGCGAATGCAATCCTTGCAGTAAGTATTGCAACTGCAAGAGCAGCTGCTGCATCTTTACAGATTCCTCTATATCGTTTTATTGGTGGCTTGAATGCAAATCGTCTTCCTGTACCTATGATGAATATTTTAAATGGTGGTGCACATGCTGGTAATACAGTGGATGTTCAGGAATTTATGGTAATGCCAGTTGGTGCTTCATCTTTTAAAGAGGGATTACGTTGGTCTGCAGAAGTATTCCATGCACTTGCTTCAATCTTAAAATCAAAAGGGCTTGCAACTTCAGTTGGTGATGAAGGCGGTTTTGCACCCAATGTTGATGGAGACGAGGAAGCAATCGAATTGATTTTAGAAGCTATTAAAAAAGCTGGATATGAACCAGGTAAAGATTTTGTTCTTGCAATGGATGCTGCATCTAGTGAATGGAAGACAGATAAAATTGGAGAATATCAGTTACCAAAAGCAAAAACCAAATATACAGCAGCTGAATTGGTTGCTCATTGGAAAGATTTGTGCGAAAAATATCCAATTTACTCAATTGAAGATGGTTTGGACGAAGAGGATTGGGAAGGTTGGAAATTATTAAACAAAGAATTAGGAGATAAAATTCAGTTAGTTGGGGATGATTTATTTGTAACCAATACAGAAAGACTGAAAAAAGGTATTGAATTAAAAGCAGCAAATTCTATTTTGATTAAACTCAACCAGATTGGTTCTGTTTCTGAAACATTAGAAGCAATTAAAATGGCTCACAAAGCAGGATTTACTGCTATTTCTTCTCATAGATCTGGGGAAACTGAAGATACAACAATAGCCGATCTAGCAGTTGCTTTAAATACTGGTCAGATTAAAACAGGTGCACCAAGCAGAAGTGAACGTGTTGCAAAATATAATCAGTTACTACGAATTGAAGAAGAACTTGGAGAATCAGCTGTATATCCTGGATTTGATACATTTAATAAAAGATAATTACAAAAAAATTAAGGGCTGTCAATTGACAGCCCTTATCTTATGAAATTATTCTCTTAAATTTACAACAATAGCTTTTGGTCTAGTCATGGAATCAATGGAATAACGAACTCCCTGAGTTCCCATTCCAGAAGATTTAACACCCATAAATGGAAAATGATCTGGACCGCGTTCTGTTTTATTGTTAATTTGAACGGTACCTACTTCTAAACGATCAGCAATATAAAATGCTTTGTTAATGTCCTGTGTAAATACAGAAGACTGTAATCCATATTCTGAATTATTTGCAATACGAATTGCATCATCTTTATCCTTTACGCGTATAATTGGAAGAATAGGAGAAAAGGGTTCTTGCCAAGCAATTTCCATTTCCTCGGTTACACCATCTAGAAGAGTTGGATATACCGTTGTTCCTTCGATTCGATTGCCAGTGATTGCAACAGCGCCTTTTGAAATCGCATCATCAATTAAAAACTTAGCTAGATCTGCTGCTTTTTGATCAATGAGTGGAGTAATAATGACTTCATCTCTAGGATCCCCCACTGGAAGTTTTTCGATTTTTTCTTTTAATAATGGAATTAATTTTTCTGCAACCTCATCAGTGGTTAAAATTCTCTTAACCGCAGTACAACGTTGACCAGAATATGAAAAAGCACCATCTACAATATTTGAGGCTGTAAAAGGTAAATCAGCATCTTCCAAAATAATTGCAGCATCTTTACCACCGAGTTCTAGTAATAGTGGAGTCATATTGGCAAGTTTTGATAAATGTTTCCCGATTTCAGTACTTCCTGTGAAATTAATAAAATCAACACCAGAATGTGTAACGATGTAATCACCAATTTCACTTCCCTTTCCGGTTACTGTTTGTAAAACGCCTTTTGGTAAACCTGCATCCTGTAACGCTTCAACTAAATGTAATGCACTGATCGCACCCTGTGTAGGTGGTTTGAGAATCACTGTGTTACCGCCAATTAAAGCAGGAGCTACTTTGGAAGCAGATAAGTTGATTGGATAATTAAAGGGTGAAATAGATAAAACAGTACCAAGTGGTACTCTTTTTACATATGAGATCTTATTTTTTGAACCACCTGGAAAGTTTTCTCCATTTAAAGCAACACCTTCCATATTTTTACCAACATCAGCTGTATATCTTAAGAAATCAACGGTTCTTTTAACTTCAGAAATGGCGGATTTTCGATCTTTTGCAATTTCCATGACAAGTATTTCTGCAATTTCATTGGCACGAACCTCTAAAATAGCTGCAGCTTTATAAAGGATAGCAGCTTTTTCGTATATAGGAACACGACTCCAGCTTTGAAAACTTTCTTTTGAAAATTGTATTACTTCATCAACCTCAGACTGGCTCATAGATGGAACATTTCCTACGAAAGAACCATCAACGGGTGATGATATCTGAATATAGTTATGATTGATTGAAGATGTCCATTGACCATTTACCAGATTTTTATAATTTTTTTGATCATCGAATAATTTTGACATATTAGTATTTCCTTTCCTATGAATTCGTCGGTTACCTATGAATATAAATCTTAATATTTTGAATGTCAAGAATTATCTGAAAATAGAATATAAAATTTCAATAAAACAGTCATTTTTAAAAGTACATTTTTTTGTTGACAATTAAGGATGGTTAGCATATGATAACTATAGTAAATGAGAATCAATATCATTTAAAGGGAGATGGTACTATGGCATTATCAATGATGGCAATTGGAGAAACTAGAAGAATTAGTGAATTTAGGGGAAAACCTGAAATGAAGCAACATCTTCAGAATTTAGGATTTCAAAAAGGAGCAGAGATAAAAGTTGTTGGCGAGAACCCTAGTGGTTTGATTTTATTAATTAAAGATGTTCGCATTGCATTAAATAGAGGCCTTGCATCTATGATACTGGTAGATTAAATCTTGATGATATCATCAGGTTCAATAAATGAAAATACTACAGGAGGTATTTATGACGTTAAAAGATTTAAAGCCAGGACAAGAAGGAACCGTAATTAGCATTGGTGAAAAGGGACCTGTTCGTAGAAGGATAATGGATATGGGTGTAACGCCTGGTACACAGGTAAAAGTTATTAAAGTAGCACCGCTAGGTGATCCTATCGAAATTAACATTCGTGGTTATGAACTTAGTTTAAGAAAGACAGAAGCAAGTCAAATAGAAATTGAGTAACATTTAGTTGGCATCATTTATTTCATAGAATGCTGACTTATTTTTTGGAGAATAGTTAGCATTTGCTAACATCTAGAATTTCATAAAATTACATGAAGAAAGAGGTTTCATATGTCTTATACGATTGCATTAGCAGGTAATCCAAACTGTGGGAAAACAACACTTTTTAACGAATTAACAGGTTCAAAACAACATGTAGGTAATTGGCCGGGAGTAACAGTAGAAAAGAAAGAAGGTTTATATCGTAAAAACAAAGAACTTAATATTTTGGATTTACCTGGAACTTATTCCTTATCACCTTATTCTGCAGAGGAGTTAATAGCTAGAGATTATATTGTGAAAGAAAAACCAGATGTTGTGATTAATATTGTGGATGCAACTAGCATTGAACGAAATCTTTATCTTACTTTGCAGATTTTAGAAACAGGTATTAAAACTGTAGTAGCACTAAATATGATGGATGAAGTGGAACAAAGGGGAGATCAAATTAATTTTGATAAATTGTCAAAATCTTTGGGTGTTAAAGTGATACCCATTACTGCGAAATCAAGAAAAGGTTTAGACAATTTAATGCATGAAGTGGAAGAAGTGGCAAAGGGTGATATTAGGCCAACTCAGATATCCGTATTTCATGGAAAAATTCCGCAGATAATAGCTCAAGTTTCATCAGTTATTCAAGAAGAAAATGAACAATATGGTAATTGGAAAGCCCTAAAAATACTGGAAAACGATCAACAAATTCTTGATTCTTTAAAAGAAGATGACCAATTAAGGGTTACTCAAATTGTGAATCAAGCAGAAAAAGAGTATCAAATGGATTTGGAAGCCGAGATTGCAGATCAACGGTATCAATTTATTGCAAATATTACAAAAGCCTCAGTTGTAAAGAAATCGACAGGCTACACGGAAACAACATCAGATAAGTTAGACAAAGTTCTTACAAATCGTTTTGCTGCAATACCAATTTTTGCAATTATTATGTACTTATTATTTGCAACAACATTTAGTGAAAGCTTTTTGTTTATTGAAGGTTTGCAAAGTCCTGGTGTTTGGTTGGCAGGACTTGCTGAAACTGTATGGGGTTTTTTGACTGGTTTACTGGAAGGGGTTCTTGTAAACGCATCACCGTGGGTATTTTCCCTTGTGATTGATGGTATTATGGGTGGCTTAGGCGCCATTGTTGGGTTTATCCCATTGGTTTTAGTATTATTCCTTTTGATTTCTTTCTTAGAAGATTGTGGTTATATGGCAAGAATTGCCTTTGTTATGGATCGTATTTTTCGTAAATTCGGTTTGTCAGGTCGTTCTTTTATTCCGTTATTAATGGGATTTGGCTGTAGTGTACCAGCAATGACTGCTACAAGAACGTTAGAATCCGAGAAGGACAGAAAGATTACTACAATTATTACAGGATTTATGCCTTGTGGAGCCAAAGTTCCTATTTTTGCTATGTTTGTTTCCGTGTTCTTTGCGGATGGAAACAAAACGTTGGTTACTTATTCCATTTATATGTTGAGTATTGTGGTTGCAATATTGATATCATTATTTTTAAACAAGGTGGTTTATAAATCAGGAGCTTCCAATTTTATTATGGAACTTCCTAAATATCGAATTCCTATGGCAAAAACAGTTTTCATTCATGGATATGAGAAAATTAAAGATTTTGCAATAAAAGCAGGAACTATTATTTTTATGTCTACGATTATTTTGTGGTTATTAAGTAATTTTAATGTAGATTCCTTTAATGGTAAAAATGCTGCTGCAAGTGATAATGGCAGTAATTTAGCTGAAATGGATGATAGTTTTTTAGCAGATATTGGGAATGTTATAGCACCAGTCTTTAAACCATTGGGATTTGGAGAGTGGAGACCTACCGTAGGCGTGATTACAGGATGGATAGCAAAGGAGAATGTTGTTGTTACCTTTGCGCAATTATATGATGACGATGTTACAGAAGAATATTTGGAGACATTTTTTCAGAAATATACAACAGAAGAACTTTCGGATTTTGGATTTGAAGATGGGGTTTATGATTTTGATACTGCGTTTACAATCTATTCAGAAGTAATTTTATTTGAAGGGCAAGATGAAAACGCTTTTCATACAATGAAGGACGATATTAAAACAAAAGCTGCTGCATATGCATATATGGTATTTAATTTGTTATGTATGCCATGTTTTGCTGCAGTGGGAGCAATGAAAAGGGAATTGAAGACATGGAGATTAACTGGATTTGGTATTTTTGTTCAAATGACAACAGCATATTTGGTGTCATTGATGATATATCAGATTGGTAATTTGATCGGTAAATTCTGACATTTCCTTGAGAAAGGAGCAATGTAATATGAAAGAAGATATTTTCTTACTATTAAAGAAAAAAGGACTACGTATAACGAAACAGAGACAAATAATTATTGATACAATTTTGGAAAATGAATGTGCCAGTTGTAAAGAAATTTTCTATCAGGCAAATAAAATGGATTCAAGTATCGGTATAGCAACTGTTTATCGAATGATTAAAACATTAGAAGATATTGGAGTAATCAATAGAAGAAATCAATATAAGGTAGATTTTGCTGGTGGAAACAAAGAAAACCATGACCAGGATAGTTATACTTTGATTTTAAAAGACAAACATCAAATATCACTGAAAAATGATGAACTAAAAAACATTATAAAATTAGGATTGAAAATGTCGGGTGTATTTTTGGATGAAGACATAGATACAATCGTGCTTGCTTAAATGCTTAATCATGAAAGGAATGATGACTTATGACAGATATCATAGTACTAGTAGTTTTAGTTTTGATCGTAACGGCTATTATAGTTCACATGATCAAGCAGAAGAAGGCAGGTAAATCTTTGGGTTGCAGTGGAAGCTGCTCTGGATGTAGTGGAAGTTGCCATACAAATTAGTTGTTTATTACAGCCTTTTTACTAGACATTTTTCAAGAGATTGTGTAATATAATAAGTAGGTTGAAAAATGAAGAGAAGTTCGAAGGAACTAAGAAAGGTATGGAATCAATATGTATGAATCAGGCGAAAATTATCTGGAAGCTATTTTAATGTTAGAGCAAAAGAAAGGTTCAGTTCGAAGCATTGATGTTGTCCATCACCTAAATTTTAGTAAGCCTAGCGTTAGTAGAGGTGTTGGTTTACTCAAAGACGAAGGCTATATTATTGTTGATGAGGATGGTTTTTTAAAACTAACAGATAAAGGAAGAAAAACTGCAGAAAGTATTTATGAAAAGCATAGAGTGCTGACTGTGTTTTTAGAAACAATAGCCTGCGTTTCAAGAGAAATCGCAGAAGAAGATGCATGTAGAATTGAGCATATCATTAGTACTGAAACCTATGAAGGCTTAAAGAAATTCTTAGAGTTACAGCAAAAAAAATAAAGTGTTCGCCAGGCATAGCCTGGCGGGCACTTTTATGCGTTTTTATAAAAGATAAAATTATCTATGATAAATAGGAGCAACAGTAATCAACATATTGTTGTACATCCATTTTAAAACTTGAATTTGCTGGTACATTATAGGCTTCACCTTCTGAGTATGTATGATAGGAAGTCTCGCCAGGTAATAAAACGGACATGCTACCTCCAAGGATTTCCATACGCTCTGCCTGAACAGTATTAAATTCATATGTTCCTTTTTGCATAAATCCAAGAGTCTTTTTTGAACCATCTTCTAAAAAGATAGTTCTGCTTGTAACATTACCATCAAAATAAACATTTGCTTTTTTTACAACTGTAATATTTTTAAATTCCATAAAATTCTCCTTTATTTTTTTAAGTTAGAGTATGGGGGATGAAATGGGAACTGTCAATCAATGAAATGAGGAAATAAGAATGGAACCTAGAGAATTTATTGATTTTTTAAAGATACCAGAGAAGTTAAAATGTAATACAAGACATTCATGGACTAGTTCCAACAGAAGAGAAAGCGTTGCAGAGCATAGTTTTCGCTTGGGATTGATGGCCGATTTGTTGAGAACGGAATTTCCAAATTTAAATATGGAAAAGGTTATCAGAATGTGCCTTTGGCATGACTTGGGAGAAGCGATAACAGGCGATATACCTTCCTTTTATAAAAATGAAAATCATGAAGAACTTGAAAATGAAGCTATCGAAAATACATTAAATATACTGCCTAAAAATATTGGTACTGATTTAAAATCTTTATTCCAAGAAATGTCTGAACTTTCAACGGATGAAGCAAAGTTATATAAAGCCCTGGATAAGCTGGAATGTATTATTCAACATAATGAAGCAGATATAAAAACCTGGTTGCCATTAGAATACACAGAAAATTTAAGCTATGGAGAACATGAAGTAGCCTGGTCAGCATATTTAATGAAATTAAAAGAAGAGATTAAAAAGGATTCAATCAAGAAAATTAATCAGGAGGTATTTGTTATGGAAGAATTCAAAAATAAGTTTCTAGAATTGTTTGAACAAGAGGATAAAGAAGCATTGGTTTCGTATTGTTTATCTTGCTTGGAAAACAATACCATGGATGTTTTAGATTTATACATAAAAATATTAACCCCTGCACTCAATGATATGGTTTGTAAACTTGAAGATAAAAGAATCTGTATTTGGAAAGAACATGTGAAAACAGGGATTGTACGGACTATCGTAGAAGCATCCTACCCTTATATTACAAAAAAGAGAGATTCACTTGGAGCTAAAAAAGATGTGACAGCTGTTGTGATTTGTCCACCAGAAGAATATCATGATTTAGGAGCGCGAATGGTAGTTGATTTCTTTACAATCTGTGGCTGTCATGCAATTTTTGTTGGAAGCAATACACCATACCAAGATTTTTACAATGCAATAGATGTGATTCGTCCTGATATTGTTGCTGTGAGTGTGAGCAATTACTACAACCTTGTTGTTACAAAGAAAATAATATCTGATGTAAAAGTAGCGATGGATTATCCGGTGAAGATCGTGGTGGGAGGAGCTGCATTTACAGAAGATGATGATAAATATAAAATGATAGGCGCTGATTATTTGGCCAAAACATTTGAGGATATAAGAATGGTTGTGGAAGCGAGGAACTAATATGAAATTAGGATATAAAATAGCAGTGCGTTTTTTGAAAAGTAACAAGGGACAAACCTTTCTCATTATTTTAGGCATTGCAATTGGAGTTTCAGTACAGATTTTTATTGGATCCTTGATACAAGGATTGCAAAAGAGTCTGATCGAGAAAACAATTGGAAATTCTCCACAGATTTCAATTACTGCCGATACAGATGATAAAGAAATCACGGAATTTGATGAAGTTTACAAAAAAATAAAAGATAATTCAGATGTCATTGCACTTGCTGTTGCATCAGATCATCCTGCGTTTTTAAATTTAGAAGATACGTCAAAATCGCTTTTAATTCGTGGTTTTCAACTGGAGGATGCAGATGTAATATATAAATTTTCTGAAAATATTGTGGAAGGTAGAGTTCCGGAAAATGAAAATGAAATTATTCTAGGAATCGATCTACTTGAAGAGTATGAACTTCAGGTTGGAGATGTTATTGAAATAATAAATACAAACCAAAAAGTTCAGGAATTAAAATTAGTTGGTAGTTTTGATCTAAAAGTAGCCAGTATCAATCAGAATTGGGGGATTGTTCCTCTTGGAACAGCGCAAACTTTTTTTGAAGTACCAGATCGCATTACATCATTTGAAATACAGGTAGACTCACAACGTGTATTTGAAGCAGATATGATATCAGATGAATTAGAAACTATCATTAATCGTGATGAATTAGAATTTAGTAATTGGAAAAAACAAAATGAACAATTATTAAGTGGTCTTTCAGGACAAAGTATTTCCAGTATTATGATACAGGTTTTTGTTATGATATCAGTCGTACTAGGAATTGCGAGTGTGTTGGCTATTACAGTTTTACAAAAATCGAAGCAAATTGGAATTTTGAAAGCAATGGGTATAAAAAATTCCACGGCAGGTTTTGTGTTCTTATTTGAAGGTACGATTTTGGGAATCTTTGGTGCTATTTTAGGAATCGCTTTAGGATTATTGCTATCTGTAGCGTTTACCAAATTTGCCTTAAACCCAGATGGAACGCCAGTCATTGCACTTTATATTAGCCAATCTTTTATCCTGTTATCTGGGGTAATTGCAACGCTTGCATCTATGATGGCTGCTTTGATTCCGGCAATTCGATCTTCTAAGCTGAATCCAATAGATATTATTCGTAATAATTAAAGATACACGCAGAGTTACTGCAGGGAAGGATGCTTATGAAACAAATTTTGGAATTAAAGAATATTAACAAAATATATGGAACAGACATTAAAACGCAAGTTTTATATGATATTAACTTATCCTTTGAGGAAGGCTCTTTTAATTCAATCATCGGTCAAAGTGGCAGTGGAAAAAGTACATTGCTAAATTTGATTGGTACATTAGACAAACCAACTTCAGGGGAAATACGGATTAATGATGTTGCTGTTTCAGCTATGAATCAGAATCAACTGGCGGTACTTCGTAATAATACCCTGGGTTTTGTTTTTCAATTTCATTATCTTTTGCCAGAATTTACGGCATTGGAAAATGTATTAATGCCATATGAAATTAAACATGGTAAAATCACAAAAGAGATTATAAAAAAAGCGGAAGATATTATGGACCTTGTTGGATTAAAGCAGGTTAAGAATAATCTGGCAACAAAAATGTCTGGAGGACAACAACAAAGAACAGCCATTGCCAGAGCACTTATTAATGAACCTAAAATTATATTAGCAGATGAACCAACAGGAAACTTGGATTCGGACTCGACAGAGACTATTTATCAACTACTTCGAAATATTAATGAAACATATAAAACAACATTTATCATCATTACGCATGATCGAAAAATTGCTGAAAAAGCAGATCGTATTGTGGAAATTAAAGATGGTAAAATCAATATGGATATAAGAAAATAAAACAAAGATGGAAACTAATTATGACCTTACAACAATTAAAATATGTAATTTGTGTTGCTGACCATGCATCCATGAATGAAGCAGCAAATACGCTGTTTATCGCTCAACCAAGTTTATCAAAAAGTATCCGTGATTTGGAACTAGAAATTGGAATTTCTATTTTTATAAGAACCAATAAGGGAATACAGATTACTACCGAAGGACGAGAATTTTTAGGATATGCGCGGCAGGTGGTGGAACAAAGTTCATTACTAGAAGAAAAATATCTTGGTATGAAACCTCAAAAAGCAAAATTCTGCGTATCTACACAGCATTACTCATTTTCGGTCGACGCATTTGTTGCTTTCATTAAAGAACATGCAGAAGATGAATATGATTTTACACTTAGAGAATGTAGAACACATGAAATTATTGAAGATGTAGCAACACTTAGAAGTGAATTAGGTGTTATTTATTTAAATGAATTTAATGAAAAAGTAATTCAAAAACTTTTACGCGAGAAGGAATTATATTTTACGGAACTTTTTCGTGCAAAACCTCATGTTTTTATTGGTCAAAGTAATCCTTTGTCACAGAAAAAAATATTAAGCCTTAAGGATTTAGAAGAATATCCAAGTTTAAGCTTTGAACAAGGAGAAAACAATTCATTTTATTTTTCGGAAGAGATATTAAGCACCCTGAGTCATAAAAAAGAGATACGTGTCAGTGATCGAGCAACTTTATTTAATTTGGTAATAGGCTTGCAAGGTTATACCATTTCTTCTGGTATTATAAGTGAAGAATTAAATGGAAAAGAAATTATAGCAGTTCCTTTGGATGTAAAAGATGAGATGCGGATTGGGATCCTTCAACATAAAAACATAACACCAAGTAAGATGTCAGAGCAGTATATTCAAAAACTCAAAGAGGCTTGCTATAGTTAAAAACTATAGCAAGCTATATTTTTTTCGTTATTTACGAATGACGATACAACCTATATAATAAAATGTAATTCAAATGGAAGGGTAAGTAATGATATGAAAATTGAAACATTGTTTGAAAAGAAAAAACCAGTTTTATCATTTGAAATTTTTCCTCCTAAAAAAGAAAAAGCAATTCAGCAAATTGATGAAACCTTAGAAATATTATGTCAATTAAAACCTGATTTTATTAGTGTTACCTGTGGTGCTCTGGGTAGTGAGGTTACAAACCTTACACTAGAACTTGCAAAAAAAATCAAACATCAATACAAGATAGAACCCTTGGTTCACCTTACTTGTATCAATCATAATAAAGATGAAATTTTGCTGTTTTTAGAAGAAATGAAAGAGTATGATTTAGAAAATATTTTAGCTTTAAGAGGAGATCGTAATCCTGAACTTCCAGAAAAAAAAGATTTTCTTCATGCTAGTGATTTGATTTCGTTTATTAAACAACAGGGAGACTTTTCTGTAGGAGCTGCATGTTATCCAGAAGGACATATTGAAGCAACCAGTAAAATGAGTGATTATTTGTATTTGAAACAAAAACAAGATGTTGGAGCAGGGCATTTTGTATCTCAGTTATTTTATGACAATCAAATTTTTTACTCATTCTTAGAACAAATCAGACAGATGGGTGTTTCAAAAAGTATCGAAGCTGGAATAATGCCAGTTCTGAATAAATCACAAATTGAACGCATTACAAGTCTTTGTGGTGCTTCTTTACCAGAAAAATTTAAAAAAGTCATGACAAAATATGAAGACAATAAAGAAGCTTTATTTGATGCGGGTATGGCGTTTGCAATCAATCAAATTGTAGATTTACTTGCGTCGGATGTAGATGGAATTCATATCTATACCATGAACAATCCAACTGTTGCAAAACGTATCTGTCGTGACATTGAACATTTAATAAAATAGATGGTGAGGACTAAAATGAAAGAAAAATTATGTTATATTAAACCTGAGAAGTTAAAATTACAAGACATGGTTCTTATCGCAATGTTTGGAGCGATTGCTATTATATTAGGGATGTATCCTTTTACTTTTATGATAGGAGAATCCATTAAAATAACTTTTTCGCAAATATCAAATACCTTGGTATCTGGTTTCTATGGGCCTATTGTAGGTGGCTTTTTTGGAGGGATACTTGATATCATTAAAGTTTTTGTTAATCCAACAGGACCTTTTTTTCCAGGCTTTACAATAAGTGGAATTGTAAATGGTGTTATTTTTGGTTTGATTTTATATAAAAAAGCTATCAGTATTAAAAGAATGCTTCTGGCAAAAATTATCAGCTCAGTGATTGTAGATATTTTGATGAATACCTATTGGTTAACATTGCTATATGGGACAGACTTTATTGCAATTTTACCTATGAGATTATTGAAAACAGCAATCATGTTACCAGTGGATACTATCCTAATGTTTTTGATTATGAGTCGAGTTGCTGCATTTTTTAAAAAGAAAAATTATACAACATAAAACAGTCTTCGGGCTGTTTTTTTATTTTTATTGACACAATCAATTAAATTGGGTACAATGGATTTATGAATTGAATGCAATTTAATTAGTAACAATTATTTTTCAAGTGATTTTAACAGTAAAGGAGAAGCTTATGAATATTTATGATTTTGTAGTAACATCGAATCGGGGAGAAAAAGTAGAATTATCAGAATACAGAGGTAAAGTGTTGTTGATTATGAATACAGCTACTCAGTGTGGATTTACCAGTCAATATGATGGACTTCAGGATTTATATGAAAAATATGCAGGCCAGGATTTTGTTATACTTGATTTTCCATGTGACCAATTTGAAAATCAGGCGCCAGGAACCGATGAAGAAATCGCTAGTTTTTGTGATTCAAGATTTGGACTAACCTTTCCAGTATTTACAAAAACATTAGTCAATGGGGAAAATGCAAATCCATTGTTTCAGTATTTAAAAGCTGAAAAAACATTTCAAGGATTTGATGAAGATCATCCACTAACAAAAATTTTGGAAAGTAAAATGGCAAGACTTGATCCTGATTTTAAAAATAATAGTAATATAAAGTGGAACTTCACAAAATTTTTGGTAGATAAAGATGGTACCGTTGTGGAACGATTCGAACCAACAACAGATTTGAGTATTGTTGAAGAAAAAATAAAAACACTTCTATAGTATCTTGAACAATAAGAAAGATAAAGGTACAATTTCAAGGTATGAAACGAGGTAGATTATGAATAATAAGAATGATAAATACGAACGCTTAAAACTAGAAAATCAAATATGTTTTCCGCTTTATGCCTGTTCAAAAGAAATTGTGCGACTGTATAAACCCTTTTTAGATGCACTTGATTTAACCTATACGCAATATATAACCATGATGTTAATGTGGGATAAATTGGAGTTAAATGTGAAAAGCATCGGAGAACGCTTGTACTTAGACTCCGGAACATTAACCCCTGTATTAAAAAAATTAGAACAGAAAGGTTATCTCTCTAGAAAACGTGATATCGCGGATGAGCGAAATCTACTAGTGACGGTAACGAAGGAAGGGCTTACTTTAAGAGAAAAAGCGTTGTCTGTTCCTGAAGATATTTCAAGTTGTATTTCAATGAATCCTGAGGAATCTGCTTTACTATATCAGTTGTTATATAAAATATTAGGAGATTTAACTCCAAATAGTAATAAGTAAATAAATAGAAATTTCAAAAGGTCCCCAAGGTGGTGGCCTTTTTTGCTGTAAAAAATCCAACAAAATTCATAAAAAAATGAAATATTAGAATTTTAGAAAATGATATAATTAAAACAGAAGTGTAATAAAATTTTAGATATGCTATGATAAGAATGCAATATGACTGTTGGAGGGGTGACATGTTAAAGTTATTTTTGGTTGAAGATGAAATCATTATGCGTGATGGAATACGTAATTATATTAAAAATGATATGCCACAGATTGAATTTGTTGGTGAGGCGTCCGATGGAGAACTTGCATTTCCAATGATTAAAGAGTTAAAACCAGACATATTATTAACAGATATAAAAATGCCATTTATGGATGGTCTTGAATTAAGTCGCATTTTAAAAACTGAAATGAAACAGTTGAAAATTATTATTGTTAGCGGTTATGATGATTTTGAATATGCAAAGCAGGCAATTAATATTGGAGTCACGGATTATCTATTAAAGCCAGTCTCTTCAATTAAACTATATGAAGCAATACATCGTGTTTCGCAAATGATAGAGAGTGAAAAAAAGCAAAACTTATATCAAGAATTTTCTTATCAAGATCAAGAAGAAAGCAAGCGAAGAGAAAGACAGAAACTATTTCGAACTTTGATTACGCATCAACTCTCCACCCAGGATATTTTAGAACAGGCTAAGTCTCTAGGTTTAAAGCTGGATTCCAGATTTTATTGTGTTTGTATAACCAGTATATTTCAAAATGAAGAAGATAGCAGATATTCTCTTGAAACACATAGTGCGTGTATGAAAGAAATGCAAACAATTCTTAGTTCAAACCAAAATTGTTATTGTATTGAGCAAGAAACAGAAGGTTGGATTCTAATTTATACGGGAGACTCAGAAGAGGAAATTAAAAAAGAAGTGGAACATAATTTTGATATCATCAAAGAAACGATGAAAAACTATCGTCAATTTAATTTTTTTGTTGGAGTCGGTTCTATAGTAAATCGGATTAGTTACATTGTTAAAACATATGAAGAGGCAAGCCGTGCATTTTCATTTCGTTATTTGGTAAAGCCGAATCAAATTATTTATTATCAGGAAACTGGGAATTTTTCAGAACAAAATCAGGAACTAGATATTACAAAAGTTCAGTTTGATAAAATAGATCGATCCGTTTTACTTCGTTTTTTAAAAAATGGATTACAGGAGGAAATTAAGAATTTTTTACTGGATTATTTTAATAGTATTGGGAAAGAAAATATGAAATCACTTATATTCAGACAATATTTATGTATGGATATTTATTTTGGAACCATCAGTTTTTTAGAAGATTTGGGTGTTGGAAATGATTGTATTATGAAACAAAGGGATTCATTTCAACTTGCAACTTCTTTCCTTTCAACGATTGATGATATGGTTTCCTGTTTAAGTGAATTTATGCAGGTAGCCATGTCTGTTCGTGACGAATTAGCAAATAAAAAGTATCATGGTTTAATCCAGCATGCAAAGGATTATATCTTGAAGCATTATGATACTGAGGAAATCTCTTTAAATTCTATTGCAAGCATCGTAAATATAAGTCCCAATCATTTTAGTACCATTTTTAGTCAGGAAATGGGAGTGACATTTATAGAGTATCTTACGAAAATTAGAATGGATAAAGCAAAAGAATATTTAATGTGTAGTAATATGAAAAGTTCTGAGATTGGTTATGCTGTTGGATATAAAGATCCACATTACTTTAGTTTTATTTTTAAAAAAACCCAGAATATGTCTCCAAAAGAGTATAGACAAAGAACGAAGGGATAAAAACAGACGTTATGAAAAAATATTTACGTTCTCTTAGTGGAAAACTTACGGTTTTTACAATTACTATCATGGTCCCTTTTATTTTTTTGGTGATGAGTCTGCTGTATTTTATCAATGATTATAGTGGCACCTATAATCGAATTGTAAAGAATGTTACTGCTTTGAATGTATATAATATGAATTTTAAAAAAAATATGGATAGTACACTCTATCAAATGATAGCAAGATCGATTCCGTTGTCTCAAGTGGAAGCAAAATTAGAAGTTCCACACCCTTATGTTGAAATTGACGAAATGGAACGTGTGCTACTTGAGTTAGTCGACACCTCCACTGGAGAAGGTAATGTTAGACGAATTTCCAAAATCATGAAGAATTTGGCTAATTTAGAAAAGCGTATCGATGAAATTAATATGCTTGTCGTTGAGACTGGTAATTATGATGAAAGTATGTTTAAACTGAATACAAATATTTACATTTTGAGCGATATTATTCAGGAAAAAATACAGGAATATATTTACTACGAGATAATCCAATTAGAAGAGGTTCGTCTAAATTTAAAGAGACAGTTGGATATTGCAATACCAGTTATTAGTGCAAGTGTATTATTAATTACAATTGTCACTGGCATGATATCAATTTTAATAACAAAAAGCCTCACAGTGCCAATTCGTGAACTATGCCTTAGTACAGAATTGGTTGCTAAAGGAAATTTTGAAATTCGTACAGGTGACATGAAAGGAAACGAAATTGCTGTTTTAGGTGATAGTTTTAATCGTATGGTGGTTCAGATTGGTGAATTAATACTTGGAATTAAAGAGGAGCAGAAACAAAAAAGAAATATGGAATTAAAGTTGTTACAGTCACAAATTAATCCACATTTCTTATATAATACATTAGATAATATTATGTGGCTAGCAGAAGATGGAAAAACAACAGACGTAATCAGTATGGTTACTTCTTTATCAGATTTTTTTCGGACAACCTTGAGCGAAGGTAGAGATCGTATCACATTGGAAGAAGAAATTAATCATGTAAGAAGTTATTTGGAAATTCAACAATTTCGATATCGGGATATTATGAGATTTTCCATTTCCTTACCTGAAGAATTAAAACCAATTGAAATAGTCAAAATGACGTTACAGCCTTTGGTAGAAAATGCCTTATATCATGGATTGAAATATAAAAGGAATTTAGGTTCGATACAAATAAATGTTGTATTATTAGAGGATAAAATAAGAATCGCTATTGAAGATGATGGTATTGGTATGACAGAAGAAAAACAAAAAGAAGTAAGAGAACGTCTTTCTTCATTTGAATCAAAGAATGAAAGTAAAAGTTTTGGTTTGGGGAATGTTCAAGAACGCATGGTATTAAACTATGGGTTGGATTATGGTTTGGAGTTTAAGAGCGACTATGGTGTTGGAACCACGTTTTATGTAACTATTCCAGCATCTGCAAAACAGGATTTGCAGGAGGGGTAATCATGAAAGGGCAGGTATGGGGGTACTTTTGTTCTATGGTTCTGGTTTTACTAATGATAACAGGCTGTTTGGCAACTGATAGAGAAAAGGATTCTATTCAGAATGATGAAGAAACTGTACAGGAACAAACTACAACAGACTTCATTACAGTTGGATTTTCACAAGTTGGTGCAGAATCAGACTGGAGAACTGCTAACTCTGAATCGATGAAAGAGGCATTTTCCGAAGAAAATGGATATGAATTGATTTTTGATGATGCGCAACAAAAGCAAGAAAATCAGATTCGGGCGATTCGTAATTTTATTGAGCAGGAGGTTGATTATATTGTTCTTGCTCCAGTAACAGAAACTGGTTGGGACTCTGTTCTTCAGGAAGCAAAAGAAGCAGAGATTCCAGTCATTATTGTGGATCGAATGGTTAATGTTTCGGATGAATCGTTATATACAGCCTGGGTTGGTTCTGACTTTTTAAAGGAAGGGTATGTTGCTGCGGATTGGTTGGCGGATTATTTGGACAGAAAAGGAAGAACTGATGAGACGATTTATATGGTCACAATACAAGGCACTATGGGTTCATCTGCTCAAATAGGAAGAACCAATGGAATTACGGAACGTATGAAAGATCATCCGAATTGGATTATGATGGAGCGTATAGCAGGAGACTATACAGAGGCTAAAGCTCGAGAAGTAATGGAGTATTTTTTGGAACAATATTCAGAAATAGACGTAGTTATTTGTGAAAATGATAATGAAGCATTTGGCGCAATTGATGCAATTAAAGCTGCTGGTAAAACATCTGGTCCAAATGGCGATATTATTGTGATTTCTTTTGATGCTGTTTCAGCAGCTTTTGATGCTATGATTGCTGGAGATCTAAACTTGTCTGTAGAATGTAACCCACTTCATGGGCCTAGAGTCGCTGAAATTATTCAGAAGTTAGAGTCAAATGAAGTAGTAGAAAAGACACAATATGTAATGGAAGATTACTTTGATACAACGATGAATTTGATCGACATAAAAAATAATCGTCTTTATTAAGTTTCGCTTAGAAAGGGTAATGAAATGAAAGATTTGTATGAATATATAAGTTGGAGAGGTGATCTGGATTTTAAACAAGCTGAATTTAATAATTTGGATGCTTTGGTGCTTTCTATGCTTTCATACATTAATTTTGAAAATTTATTAGCTAAAGAAAGGCAGAAGAATAAAATTTCTCTTCGCGATGCTGCGACTTTTTATCAAAAACCAAAAGATTCGGAAATGGAAATTCATATGATTCGTGAAAATATGAATTTTTTTATGGCAGTATCTAAAACAAAACGATTTGGAAATCTTTTCTTAAGACATTATAGCAGTGAGACATATGTTGAAAAAACTCTACAATTTGCGGCTATTGAATTTTTATTGAATGATGGAACCGTTTTTATAAGCTTTCGAGGAACAGATGATACTCTAGTTGGCTGGATGGAAGATTTAAATATGGGATATTTAGAAATTGTTCCTTCGCAACAAAGAGCAGTGGAGTATTTAGAAAGAACCCAGAAATATAGACTAAAGAAAATTCGTTTAGGAGGACACTCGAAAGGCGGAAATTTAGCGGTTTATTCATCTGCATTTGTTTCAAAACAAATTCAAGCACGAATTCTAACTATATATAATTTTGATGGGCCAGGTTTTCATAAGTCAATCCTAGAATCTTCAGGATATAAAATAATCATGCCTAAGATTAAAACATTTGTACCGGAAACTTCCATTGTTGGAAGACTATTATGGCATCAGGAAGATCCACTTATTATTAAAAGTGTAGAAATCGGTATATTCCAACATGATCCTTTTTCATGGAAAATAAAAAATATGGATTTTTTGTATTCTGAAAAATTGGATGCCTCAAGCAGAATTCTAGAAGAAGCGGTTCATAATTGGTTGATAAAGCTGGAACCAGAAAAAAGAAAAGAATTTGTTCGAACAATATTTTCTTTATTTGAGGTAAATCGAATTTATAGTATTAAGCAATTTAAATCACAGAAAATCCAAATATTAAAAGAACTTATGACAACTTATAATGCGTTGCCTAAACATGATAAAAAAATGATGAAAGAAACCATAAATTTACTTCTTAATGAAACGAAGAAGTCATTAACGAGTAATTTAAGGCAAAAAAAGGTGTAACAAGGAACATAGTAAATTGTGATAAAATTAACTTATGGATTGTATGGGATTTTATACAAAAAATATATGAATAAGTGTTGAAAACTGTAGAAAATGTAGGTATACTTTTGATTAGAAAAGTGATACTTGGAGGTTATAAACATGAATTTTATTTTTAAGGGAGGAATTGTACAAGAAGATCATCGTTATTTTATTACGATCCCTTTTAATGTATGGGAAGTGAGTGTAGAGAAAAGCGAAGATGTTTCTGTAGAGGTAACTGTAGATGGCTTGAAGTTTGAAACCCCCTTGATTTCAAATGGACGTGGATATTTTTCGATTCCTGTACCAGAAGAAATTCAAATGAAACTTCCGGATACGAAAGAATTGAATGTTTCATTTCAACTAAAAGAAGTAATGAATATTTTTCAAGATGAAAATGTAAGCGCTTTCGATGATGTTCCAGTTGGTCGTAAAATTGAACAGATTCATCTTGTGAAACAACCTTGGGATGGATTATGTGGTCAAGCATGTGTAGCAATGCTTGCGAATGTATCCTTGCAAAAAGCTTGTGAGATTATGAAATGTAGAGAATGGCAAGGAAATATGGGTAAGGTTATTCAAACTTTAGACTATCTTAAAATTCCACATGCTGATAAGCTTATTTATACAGGTGGTTCAAGTGTTGAATTGCCAAAACTTGCTATTATTTTAGAAAAAATGGGACGATTTGCCCATTATTTAATTCATTTTGATGGCAAGTACTTTGACATGAACGAGGGTGTTTTAGAACATTTAAACCATGAAAATATTTTGGGATATTTAGAAATTCATCAAGAATAATGCATTATCAAAGAACTCCATGATAGGAGTTCTTTTTTTTTAGTCAGAACACTAATTTGTACAGTGAAAGACCTATAAAAAGAGAAGGCAAAATTCCATACTAATTACTGTAATTAGAAAAAAATTCTAGTATAATAATTAGAAAGGACAAATACCTTCTTTTTTTTGTCTAATTTCAAAAATTTTACACAATATAAACATAGATTTTACACAAATTCAAGCTAAACTTAACTTAAATAGAAAGCAGAAAGGGGAATCCCATATGGCAACTTCCGCAATATTTAAAAGAATAGAAAAAAAATACTTAGTACAAAAAGTGCAATATCAAAAACTTCTTGAATTATTAAAAGAACATATGATGAAAGACGAATATGGAGAGTATACAATTTGCAACTTGTATTATGATACACAAGAATTTGATTTAATTCGTAATTCGTTGGATAAGCCAATATACAAAGAAAAATTGAGATTAAGAAGTTATGGAACTCCAGAAAGTAATAGTAAAGTTTATTTAGAATTAAAGAAGAAATATCAAGGTGTGGTTTATAAACGTCGTATATCTTTATCACTTGAGGAAGCGCATCTTTATTTGGATAATGGAATAATGCCAAATGAACAAGGTCAAATTTTTAAGGAAATAGATTTCTTTCTAAAACAATATCATCCTGATCCCAAAATATATATTGCCTATGATCGAGAAGCATATGCTGGAATTGAGGATTCTGAATTTCGAATTACATTTGATCGTAACATTAGAAGTAGAACCCATACGATGTTGTTGGAAAGAGATTCAACGGATTTTAAATTACTAAACGAGAATCTATATCTTATGGAAATCAAAGTAAAGTCTGCATTACCCAATTGGATGGTAGATTTTTTGTCAGAAGAAAAAATTTATCCCTGTTCCTTTTCCAAATATGGAAAATTTTATCAGGAATTTTTATGTCATTAAAAAATAGCAAATTATTAGAAAGAATGAGAGACGATTTATGGAAAGCATTTTATCACAAGCAACAGAAACAACCACAGGTTTAACACTAGAAGAAATAATTTTTTGTACACTTACCTCTTTCATATTAGGATTTTTAATTTCTTTTGTATATATCATTTGTAATAAAAAATATTCTAAAAATTATATTATTACATTAGTAATTTTACCCATACTTGTACAAGCTGTTATTATGATGGTAAATGGAAACTTAGGAACAGGGGTAGCCATTATGGGAGCATTTAATTTGGTACGATTTCGTTCAATTCCAGGTAGTTCCAAGGAAATTGGAGTGATTTTTTTAACTATGGCAGTTGGTCTTGCAACGGGAATGGGATATATATCATTTGCGCTACTCATAGCAGTAACGGTAAGTTTGATTCTTGTATTGCTCACAAAATTAAATTATGGGGGCTCTAAAGAAATCCATAAAAATATAAAAATTCTACTTCCTGAAAATATTGATTTTACACATTTATTTGAAGATTTATTAAGTCAATATACCAGTAGTTATCAATTGGATAAAATCAGAACAACAAATATGGGAAGTATGTTTGAACTTACCTATGATGTCATCCTAAAAAAAGACAAGAATGAAAAGGAATTAATTGATGAAATTCGTTGTCGAAATGGAAACTTAACTGTATCTTTGGCAAAACCTGAAAATCTTCAAGAAGAGTTATAAAGCGTATATAAGAGAAAGGAAATAAAAAAATGAAACTTATAAAAAAAATAACTGCTGGAGTTTTGTTGCTGGTCCTTTTGACTGGCTGCACAACAA
>CANRGO010000008.1 GCA_947630125.1 uncultured Lachnospiraceae bacterium
ATTTCCATTTGTGGCTTACAGATTCGGATTAGTCCCATTTCTAATAGGATTCTCTTTTGAGCTGAATTTTTCATTTGACCTGCTAACTCTGAAAAAACACGAATATAGCGCATAATCTGATTCATTTCACATTGGTTTGCTTGCTCTTTTAAGCGCAGTAAATTTTCTGATGAAACATCGATAACATCTTCGATATCTTCAGAGGATTTACACAACATCAAATTCCTTAAATACCAGGTGAAGTCTGTTACAAACTGAGTCAATTCCCTTCCTTGCATCATGATTTTTTCCAAAAGCGAAATACATCCAATGGTATCTCCTGCCAAAATCATTTCCAAAAGTGTATGAAACACCTGGGTATCTACTGCTCCAAGCACCTGAAGGACTGAATCATAGGTTAATGTTTTATTATAATAGAATGCAATACATTGATCCAAAAGACTAAGTGCATCTCGCATTGAGCCATCAGCTGTTTTCGCAATAAAGCGAAGTGCCTTTTCTTCGATCGCAACCTCTTCCTTATCTGTCAGTTCTTTTAATCTCAAAGAAATTGTATCAATGCTGATTCGTTTAAAATCATATCTTTGACATCTGGACAAAATAGTAATCGGTATCTTATGAACTTCTGTTGTTGCCAATATAAAGATCACATAGGAAGGAGGCTCTTCCAGTGTTTTCAAAAGTGCATTAAAAGCACCAATAGAAAGCATATGAACTTCATCTATTATATAAACTTTATATTTACCTTCTGCTGGAGAATACGAAACTTCATCCACGATTTCTCTAATATTATCCACACCATTATTGCTGGCAGCATCAATTTCGATAACATTCATACTCGCCCCTGCAGCAATGGTTCTACAAGACTTACAATTATGACAAGGACTTCCCTCCACTGGAGTTTCACAATTCACTGCTTTCGCAAAAATTTTAGCTATCGAAGTCTTACCAGTTCCTCTGGTTCCGCAAAACAAATAAGCATGTCCCACTCGGTTTGCCATGATTTGATTTTTCAAAGTGCCAACAATAGCATCCTGTCCTTTGACATCAGTAAATTCGTCCGGACGAAATTTCCGGTATAACGCTGTGTATGACATGTCTTTCTCCTAAAATTTCTTCCACTAGTCTCCAAAACATATTCCAAGCATTTTTGCTTCTTTTACAATGGACGCATCTGGAGATACCACTTTTAATTTGCCAGCCACTTCTTCAATAGGCACTTTTACAATTTCACGATTTTGAATTCCAACCATGAAACCATATTCACCTTGTAGAATTAGTGCTGCTGCCTCTGACCCAAGTCGGCTTGCCAGAACACGATCATATGGACAAGGGCTTCCACCTCGCTGTGTATGTCCAGGAACCGTTACACGCATTTCTGCTCCCGTTGCTTTTTGTATTTGATCTGCAACTTCATAGGATACACTTGGATATGGATTCACTTTTTTCTTTTCTTTTAATTCTTTTTTACTAAGTTTACTATCTTCTTTCGAAATAGCACCTTCTGCAACCGCTAAAATTGTAAATTTCTTTCCATTTTTGCGACGTTGTTCAATTGCATCAACCACATTCTTTACATCATAAGGAATTTCAGGCACCAGAATAATATCCGCTCCACCTGCGATACCTGCATTCAAAGTCAGCCATCCAACTTTATGACCCATAACTTCTACAATAAAGACTCTTCCATGAGAAGCTGCTGTGGTGTGAATATGATCAATTGCTGTAGTAGCAATTTCAACCGCAGTTTGAAAACCAAAAGTCATATCGGTTCCCCATAAGTCATTATCAATTGTCTTGGGTAAAGTCACAATGTTCAAACCTTCCTGACGTAATAAATTGGCTGTTTTATGACTACCATTACCACCCAATACAACAAGACAGTCCAGTTTTAATTTTTTATAATGTAATTTCATGGACTCTATTTTATCTAGTCCTTTTTCATCTGGATCCTTGATGGTTTTAAAAGGAACACGACTGCTTCCGAGAATCGTACCACCCTGTGTCAATATTCCAGCAAAATCATCGCTGGTCAGCATACGGTAATCACCATAAATCAGACCTCTGTAGCCTTCAAGAAAACCAAATATTTCCAAATCACTTGTCTGGTTCGCCAAAGTTTTCACAAGTCCACGCATGGCTGCATTCAACGCCTGACAATCTCCACCACTGGTTAACATTCCAATTCGTTTCATTCGGACGCCCCCTGTTTTCTATTATTTTTCTTACCCATTCATAAAAATAAGCATAAAAAAATTATATCTTATTTTGACCTTAATCACAATCATTTTCAAGGATTTTATCCTTTCACTTCTATCCCTTGACGAAAAAGCATAACTAATTATATAATAATGAACGAGTTCTTTGGAGATGTATCGAAGTGGTCATAACGAGAACGACTCGAAATCGTTTTGTCCTTTGGGGCACGTGGGTTCGAATCCCACCATCTCCGTTAAAAGTGGGGTTGCATATTTTGCAACCCCACTTTTTTATAGCTCTATCACTTCTACTTTTTTTCCTGTTAATTCATAGGTTCTTGCATCTGGCTGTCCAAATCCAACAAAAACTTTTGCTCCAGTTCCATCTGCAATGGAGTTTCCTTCTTCATCAATGGTAAAGAATGCTTTTTTAGGAACTTCAACTTGCAAAGTTTTCTCTTTTTTTCCATGCAATGTAACTCGTTCAAAAGCTGCTAATTTTGAATTTAAAACTTCAAACTCACTACCCTGAACCTTAACATAAACTTGGACCACTTCTTCTAATGCCCAATCTGTTAGATTTTCAACGGTAACATTAAGCACAATTCCTTCAGCTGAAGCTTGCTCATAAGTGGCTTGTTTTTCACACCATACTTTTTTAATAACAGCCTCTCCATATGTCAGACCATAACCAAATGGATATAATGGCTGAGATTCCAGATAACGATAGGTTCTTTTATTCATAGAGTAATCCTTAAAGTCTGGAAGATCTTGTAAATCTTTATAAAAAGTTACAGGAAGTTTTCCACTTGGATTACGAAGCCCAAACAACACCTCTGCAAGAACTTTTCCACCCATAGCACCAGGATACCATGTCTGTATAATTGCCTCTGCGTGCTCTTCACATAAATTTAAGTCCATTGCGCTTCCGGTCATAACACATACAATAAAAGGTTTTTTAGTTTCAATCACTGCTTCCAAAAGTTTTAACTGAGGCAGTGGGAATTTTAAATCTTTTTTATCTCCTGAAGCATCTGAATTACCTGTATCTCCTTCTTCACCCTCTAATGTTTGATCCAATCCTAAGCACAGCACGACAAGATCGCTGTTTTGTGCAACTGTCTTAGCTTCCGATAGGCGATGCAGTGGTCTTGATAAATGATCTGGTTTTTCAAGAAATAAGTGACACCCTTCTGAATATAAAACACGAACATCATCTCCAGCCACTTGTTGAATTCCCTGTAAAACCGTAGTATATCTGGAACTGGTTCCATAGTAGTTACCCATTAGAGCTTTACGGCTGTCTGCATTTGGTCCAATAACACCGATTGTCATCTTTTTATCTTTGTTAAGAGGTAAAATTCCATTGTTCTTTAATAAAACAAGACTTTCTTCTGCTGCCTTTTCAGACAATTGTAAATGTTCACGACACTCAACCACAGAGTATGGAATTTTATCATATTCTGTTTCATCAAACATTCCAAGTAAAAACCTAGTCGTAAACAAACGAATTGCAGATTTTTCTATGGTTTCCTTCTTTATTTTTCCTTTTTTAACAGCATCTAAAATTTTCTGATAGGTACAACCACAATTCAAATCACAACCCAAATTCAACGCAAGTGCTGCAGAATCTTCTGGAGTTTTGGTTATGCGATGTTCTTCATGAAAATCTCTGATAGCCCAGCAATCTGATACAAAATGACCTTCAAAATTCCATTTCCCACGTAAAATATCTTCCATTAATAACTTATGTGCACAGCAAGGTTCTCCATTTGTGCGATTATAAGCTCCCATAACAGCTTCCACATCCGCTTCTGTTACGCAGGCTTCAAAGGCTGGAAGATACGTTTCCCAAAGATCTTTCATCGAGGTTTTTGCATCAAAGAAATGTCTTTCCGCTTCAGGGCCTGAATGAACTGCAAAATGTTTTGCGCAAGCTGCTGCTTTTCGATAGGTTCCATCTCCCTGTAACCCTTTGATAAAATGCACTCCAAGATCAGAGGTTAACTTCGGATCTTCCCCATAGGTTTCATGCCCTCTTCCCCATCTTGGATCTCTGAAAATATTTACATTAGGTGCCCAAAATGTGAGCCCTTTATAAATATCACGATCGCCATTTTTTGATGATTCATTATATTTTGCACGTCCTTCTTCTGCGATCACTTCTCCTATATCAAACAACAGCTGTTTATCAAATGTCGCTCCAAGACCGATGGCCTGAGGAAATACGGTAGCTGTTCCTGCTCTTGCTACTCCATGTAAAGATTCGTTCCACCAATTATATTCTGGTATATTTAATCTTGGAATACCTGGCGCATCATATCTTAGCTGCGAAGCCATTTCCTCCAGGGTCATTTTCTTCACAAGTTCTTCTGCTCTTTTCTTTGCAATCTCACGATTCATCACAATACTATTTCCTCACTTTCAAACTTACATAACTGATAACAATACTTTAATTCATCCTACTCCATTTCCATCATTTCCTCTACTCATTTCTTGCCACAGATTATACAAATCTTGCTTTGAAATCTAAAGTTATTCTAAAAACATGTACATAATATCAATTCTTTGCTATAATTTCTCTATACTTTTTAACAAAAACTCAATACTTATATACTTGTTTTCACTTTCACAAAAGCACGATTTGAATATCCATATCGAAACAGCTAATCCCTGGAGGCCTTATGAAAAAAACAGAGAAAATTATTCCTTCTTTCTACACACAACCGGTAGAAGATTTTCCAGAAAGAATTTTAGAAGAAGATTTAGAAAAAGTAACGTACCTAGAACAGTCCAGTCTGCGCTTTTGGTATAACAATCAGACAGAAAATTACTCTTCCCACTGGCATTCCGCTATGGAAGTAATCATCCCAATCGAAAATTATTATGAAGTAGTAACACTTCAAAATCGTTATTATCTTAATGTTGGTGACATTCTTTTTATTCCGCCAGGTAAAATACACGAATTAATAAGTCCTTCATCAGGAGCAAGATTTATTTATTTATTTTCCTTAGATCAAATTAGCAGCACCAGTGAATTTACCTACTTCTCACCATTGTTAATGAATCCTTTTGTTATAACGCAAACAACCCATCCCGATATTTATCAGTCTGTATACCAGATTTTTATGCAAATGAACGAGCATTATTTTCAAAACATTGGTTTTCGTGAGCTATCAATCTACTCCTTGATTTTCCAACTATTTGTTTGCATTGGAAAAGATTACTATAATCCTAATAAAAATCAACCACACTTAAATGCTTCCAAGCAAAAGGAATATCACAAAAAATTTGGGGAAATCTTACTTTATCTGGATGCAAATTACATGGAAGATATTTCATTAGAAACAGTTGCAGCACAATCTGGCTTTTCAAAATTTCATTTTTCAAGACTATTTAAGCAGTATACGAATTCTACCTTCTACGATTATCTTTGTCACAAAAGGGTTCAGGTAGCACAGTCTCATTTATCCACACCGTCCATGTCCATCACGGATATTGCCTTCAAAACCGGATTTGGAAATCTATCAACTTTTTGCCGGACCTTTAAAAAATATACGGACTGCTCTCCCTCTGATTATCGAAAAACATTTCTTAAGATGAATCAGGAGCCGCAGTCCATGGAATAATCGTTATTCTTTTTTTGTTTTTTTGAATACCAGGAATTTACTCAGAAAATAATTGGTTATCGTTACAAGAACCGCCGATACAAGTGTGGAAACCCAATCATTTATTCCTAATAGCGTTACCATAAACCACATTACAAACATATCCATAAAGAGTGTCAGAAGACGGGAGGAAGCGAAGTGAAATCCTTCCTTCCATAAATTCTGATTCTTACTTTCAAATACATATTTTCGATTTGTAAAATAGGCAAAAATAACACCTGACAACCATCTTAGAATGACAGCACTTTGTAATTGCCAGGAAACACTTGGATTGAAAATCCATTCAACGCAAACATAATATGTTATCCAGCTGACCAACGTGGTCAGAACACCCACAATCAAATAATGAACTAATTCCTTATACTTTTTATACAAACCCAAAACCAACTTTACCATACTGTAAGACTCCATTCTATATTTTTATATGCATCCATTTCCCTTGCTTATAGCGCAATGCTGTAAGTACAAATCTAGATACTTGGTCCAGCAATACCCCCATCCAGATACCCATAATTCCAAAACCAAAAGTATAGCACAGAAGATAGGAAGCAATTGGACGAATAATTGTAACACTAATCGTAGAGGCAACCGTTGTAAACTTTACATCCCCTGCCGCACGTAAACTACCCATATATATCACTTGTGCAATCTGCAGTATCACAATCATTATAATCATACGAATGATTTGAATACCCATTGCAATAATTTCTTCTTCCACAAAAAAAAGGCGATACAGACTCTCTCCAAAAAGAAAATAAATAAAAGAAAGCACAAGTGCAATCATCATACCCATTTGTCGACATATTTTTCCATAGATGTTTGCTAATTCTTTTTTATTTTGCCCAAGACTCTGTCCAATCAACGCAACTGCAGCCACCTGCATTCCTTCCCCAAACGAAAAGGATAAACCCATAATATTCATCCCCAACTGATGAGCAGCAAAAGAGTTGGTTCCTAATTTTGCGGACATAATCGCTACCGACATAAATCCGATTCGTATCAGTAAAAACTCCAACAGTACTGTAGATGCAATTTTCACCATGTTTTTTGCAGGAGCAATTGCTGGTTTTACTTTTTCCCGGACAATAAGAAATATACTGATATAACTTTCCTTTTTCATAATAGAAGCAATACTCATTCCACAGGCAACGATTGAACCAATGATTGTAGCAATTGCAGCACCACGAACGCCAAGGGCCGGAAATCCAAAATTACCACCAATAAGCAAATAATTACCAATTAAATTCACAACATTGGACGTGATATTGGTTTTCATAGCAACCTTTGTGTTCCCACTTCCACGTTGTGCTGCATTGATAAACATGGAAATCACTTGAAATATCATCGCACCCGTTATAATTTGAAAGTAAGCAACCGCACTTTCATGTGTGTCTGCTTCCGAACCACTTAAATGTATAATTTCATTGGCAAATACAACGGAGGCCACACTTACAAACAGAACCGTCAAAAGAGAAAACATGGCTGCCATTAATAATATCTGATTGGCTCCCTTTTGATCTCCTTCTCCTTTTCTTCTGGCAACTAAAGCAGAAACCGATAAGTTTGTCGCAAAAAATAAAGACATTGCAATAAACTTTGGTTGATTGGTAAGGCCAACTGCTGCTACAGCATATGCACCCAAGGAACTTACCATAAAGGAGTCCACAATTCCAATGAATGCAACAAAAAAAGATTCCATAACTGCTGGCCAGGCAACATGAAATGCTTTTTTTGTTTGTTCTTTATATTCTGAGTTAAATACGGTTAAGGTTTTCATAGTACTCCTAAATATTCAAGGCTTATATGAAAGCATTATACCCCCATTAGCAAAAAGAAACTAGTCCTAATTTAATCTGCTGTCCTAATTTAATCTGCATAATAGCGTACGGTATGATAAATTGTTTTGATACAGGTTATTAAACAGATTACTGCAACCACAAAAATAATAAGACGATTCACATAGGCCGAATTCCAATAGAGAAGCAAATCTCCACTACTAGTCACCTTCTGATTCATTGCTATTTCTAGCTGCGTAACAAAATCAGGATTCCAAATCTGAAACCTCGTTAGCAAAAAAGCGAATATCCCTAAATTCAAAATTTCCGTTGTAATGGTTGTAATCGCAACCCAAATCTGATAGCGACCAACAATTAATTTTACAATTTCATCCAGCAAGCTAAGCAGTACAGAAAGAGCAATAAAGGCCACTATCTCATCCCATATAGAAAGGTTTAACAACGGAACAACTACAGTTGACTCATCTTGTATATACCAAACCCCTAATATTTGAGGTGCAAAACACGCTAAAATACCAAAAATTAAGGTGAAAATAATACCAACAACACTTTCACTTCTCGGAATTCTGGCTTTCTTCTCAGGTACCTTTGGAAGCTGATCCAAATCAAAAGGAATCGTAACTCCTTTCAAATCCCTCTTTCCTTGTATTCTTTCAATGATTGCGAAAATTATGGTAACCCAAGCAAAAGCACTTAACAATACTCCTGGAATTTCAACAAAAAGTTCCAATCCTTCCGTAATTCCTTTTGTTAATTCACTGGGTTCAAAAATAACAACCATAGTTGAAACAAAAGCTGCAATTAACATTCCAAATCCCGTACAGGCCAGAACTATTTTTAACGTCAGAAAATAGGGTTCATAAAAGGATTCTCCTATCAGAACCTTTTGACCTCCTTTATATTTCATAGCCAGTTCAGAAGGTTTTCCAAGTTCTAAAAGCACAGTTTTAACATCCTCTTCCTTAACATCCCCTCCCTTCGTCCGCTCAGACAACATATCATCTATTAGGCTACTTAGTTCCTGTTTGATATCTTCTCTTTGTGATTCCGGAAGTCTCCGGATTACATCATATAAATAACGTTCAATTAAATCTTGTTCTTTTGACTTTTTCATATACATAACCTTTCCTTTCTATTCTGATTATACTTCGTCATTTTGTAACATGCCATGAATGCTTGTTTGCATCAGTTCCCATTGGTTTAAAAGTTCTTTGTATATTTCTGTTCCAAATTCTGTTCGTTTATAATACTTTCTAGGCTTAGATCCTTCTGTCTCCCACTCACTGACTAATAGATTCTGCTTCTCCAAACGACGAAGCAGCGGATACAAGGTTCCACTGTCTATCTCCAAGCCCTTATCACATAAGTTTTGAACTAAAGAATACCCATATTGAGGTTTGCTCAACTGACTTAAAGTTCCAAGAACTACGGTCCCTCTTCTCATTTCCAAAACAAATTGGGAAATTAATTCCTTTTTGTCTTCCATAGAACACCTCTTTCTTTAATAAAAATAAATTATTACTATTGACATTTTCATTATAGTGTACACCGCACACTATTGTCAATAATAAAGTATGATTTTTTACAAAAAAAATTTCAGGGTAAAAACCCTGAAATCTCAAACCATCGTTTAGTATATAAATTTGTAACCATATTGAATAAAAAAATCAAGCACTGCCATTGCCATGGCAAAAAAAGATAATAAAACAATAAGTACAATCGCAGCTCCATCATAAACCAACTCTTCCTTTGAAACTCCATTCATAAGCAATATTTCTATTCCTAAAATAACGAAAATAATAGGCCAAAACTGAGCGATTAATAGATATTCCATAGCAGGAAATAGTAATCTGGATAGAAACAACAAACCAAACACTACCAAGAGTATTCCAAGCGAAAACGTTCCAACTTTTCTTTTTTTAATCACGTTTTTCACCCTCCTGTTCTATCATTTCACTTACTTGTTTTTTCTTTCCAAGTATTAATTTAACTCCTACAAATATAATGAAACATCCAATGGCATATTGGGGGATGTCACTAATCGCATTGTATATATCCCAGGGAAGCAGCCAACTGATAAAGTTCAAAAAATTATTCCATAAAATTGTTATGCCCAAAATAATCAAAACCCAGGCAAGAACCTTCTGCCCACCTTTATGAAGCAGAGTTTTCCCAAATGTTAACTCCGGCAACACTTGAAAGCTATCTTCCAAAGATTCAAATTCTTCATCAGTCATAGATTTAATATTGTGGGTATCAAAAAAACCGAAAAACCAAATCATAGGTATTGCGAATAACACTACAGGAAGATTTAGCCACGCTGCAATAAATACCACAATACTAAAAATTCCCATAACACTTAAACCACGTTTCATAAAGCCCAAATACATCTCTCCTGCTCCTGGTATCACAGAAAAACAGAAGGTAAAAAAACTACTTTTTTTCTTTCTCATATCATTTCTCCTTAAAATTATTTATTTTTTATCATCTTGTTTACTTAGTCTGTTCTGATAGCTCTTTTCTATTCGATAATCGCCACTTGTTCGCAACTCATAGGAAATGGACTCAAAATTCTCTTCAAACTTCTTTTGGAATCCTTCGAATTTTACTACTGTTCCGGGATATTTTTGATTTTGGATTTGCATAAAAAACATTAAAAAGAATAGCGCTGCCGCAGTTCCAGCCGAAACTTTCAAACTGTAAGAAACAAATTGAAGCCACAAAAGCCTACGTTTATGCTTCTCGCTGTTGGCATTTTCCAAAATCTTGGTTTTCCTAAGTATTTCCTCTTTTATATTAGATGGAGCCGGAACAATATTTTCTTCCAGTTGTTCTAAGAACTCACAAAACAAATCATCTTTTATAAGAATATCCTCAACATATTGTTTTTGTAGGCTCTGATTGTAATTGAATTTGTCTCTCATATGCTGCTCCTTTCCCATAGGTTTTCTTTAACATTTCTCTGGCTCTGTAAATTTGTGTTTGAATCGTTTTAATATTTTTTCCATATTTCTCTGCGATCATTTGCATCGATAATTCATAATAGAAGTAATCCATGGCGATTGCTTGATAGGGACTTTTTAGTGCTTCACAACTTTCCTTCAAATATCTTTTTACTTCTGTCTGCATAACTTGTTCTTCAAGTGGCAATTCCCTGTCTTCTTGTTCCAGAAAAAAATTATCCTCCATAACCAATACCTTTGATTCTTTTTTCTTAAGATAATCTAGACATTTATTGGTTGCAATTCTACAAATCCAGGCTTTTTCCTGTAGTCCATCGAAGGTTGGCAGGTTATTATATACCGAAAGGAAGGTTTCCTGTGTTAAGTCTTCTGCATCAAAGTATTGTCTGGAAAATCGATAACATAACGAAAAAACAAGATTCTGATAGGTATCAATTAAATATTCAAAATACTCTTGCTGTTTCATACCCGCCTCCTTTCTATCTAATAGATATAACGAATGAACTTGATCTTTGTCTTCAACTAACTTATATTTTTTCAAAAAAAAACAGTGGTTCTATCAAATGATATCACCAACTGCAAAGATCAACCTATTTAATTTTTTAAAACCGTGCGATTTCCCTCGCATTTTAATCTGTGATTTTGATCAGTAGCTCCGTCAGGCACCCTTACGGCACATGAACAATTCTTCTTAGTGCTGCTGCATTCCTGCCCTGACACGGTTCGTAGATGTTCATTGCGCAAGACCCAAACTTCAACACCACTGGAAAACAGCAGGTAAAACTCTCAGGTAAATCATCACTCCCACCAAGCGGATTGTGGGTACAGGGAGCCGCTAATTCCCCAGCTGCACGGTCTAATCAGTATAACTTTTTTTTGTTTTTCTGTCAATTACTTTTGCAAATCAGTGGCTTTCTTTTCCTTATTACGTATTCTTAACTGTCTAAAAAAAAGCTGGAGGATTTCAGTACATTCTTCTTGAAGAACACCTTTTTCTACAAGTACTTGATGATTGAACGAAGGATTTTCCAATATATTAAGAACTGAACCAGCACAGCCAGCCTTTTCATTCATAGCACCCATTACCACCTGCTTAATACGGGCCTGTACGATTGCACCCGAACACATTTGACATGGCTCTAGAGTTACATAAAGACTGCAGTCTTCCAATCTCCAGTCTCCCAGCTTCTTACTTGCTTTTCTTATGGCTATCATCTCGGCATGAGATAAGGTGGATTTATCAGTATTTCTTCTATTATATCCCCTTGCTATGATTTTATCATTCTGTACAATCACGCATCCAATGGGAACTTCTCCAAGTCGTTCTGCTTTTGCAGCTTCTTTCAGTGCTTGTTTCATAAAGTGCTCATGATAATTAACCATCGCATTTTCGCCTTTCTTGTTTTTTTCATGATTTCAGTTATAATAAATATACAATGTAATGAACGAGGTAAACAATGACTAGCTATGGACTGAACAAAACAACATTATTAGATTATCCAGGACATCTTGCAGCTACTATTTTTACAGGAGGCTGTAATTTTTGTTGCCCTTTTTGTCATAACAAGGACCTAGTCCTTAGTCCGGCTTCTGCTTTGACGATTTCAAAAGATGAACTCTTATCTTTTCTTGACAAAAGAAAACAGATTCTTGACGGAATCTGCATCACTGGTGGAGAGCCAACTCTTTATTCTGATTTACCAGAACTAATCAAACGCATTAAAGAAATGGGGTATCAGATTAAGCTGGATACCAATGGAACAAATCCCTCTATGCTCCGCTCTCTCTATGAACAGCAATTACTGGATTATGTAGCCATGGATATTAAAAATTCCCTGGATTCCTATTCAAAAACAGCAGGTATCTCAACGCAAACTTTTGCTTCTTTAAAACCAGCACTTTTGGAATCAGTATCCTTAATCCAAACTTCAGGTATAGACTATGAATTTAGAACCACCGTCGTTAGCGAGTTGCACACAGCAGAAGATTTTAAAAAAATCGGACAGTGGATTTATGGTGCAAAAGCATACTATTTACAAAGTTACGAGGATAGTCCACAGGTAATTCAACCTGGTTTCCATCCTCATAGCAAAGATACATTACAATCTTTTGTCAGTTTATTAAAGCCTTATATTGAAAATGTGGAACTACGTGGTATTCAATAATCACTTAAAAGAAATCTCCCTTTTCCAAATACTTCATATAATTAACAACCATAAGCGCAATTTTAAAGGTTAACGCATCGTCAAAGGTTCGAATATCAAGGCCTGTTGCCTTCTGTAGTTTTTCAATACGATACACCAATGTATTTCTGTGGATAAATAATTGTCTTGAGGTTTCTGATACATTTAAATTGTTTTCAAAGAATTTCAAAATCGTTGTAAGTGTTTCGTCGTCTAATTCTTCTGGAACATTTTCTCCAAAGATTTCCTCCATAAAGATTTTACAAAGATTCACTGGCAACTGATAGATTAATCTTCCAATTCCAAGGGTATTGTATGCTGTTATTACTTTCTCAGCATAGAAAATTTTTCCAACATCAAGTGCCATCTTGGCTTCTTTATAAGAACGGGATACATCCTTTAATTCCTGTACAACCGTTCCATAAGATACTTTAACACTCATCATGGCTTCTGTATTCATCATATCCACAATGGTTTTTGCAATTTCTTCCATGGCAGGATAATAATCTGATTTTGTCTTTATTTTGATTTCCTTCAAAGATTTTACCAGAATAATATTTCTTTCATCTACTGCAGTCAGATAATCACCCGAATGAGAAGAAAATAGACTCTTCAGCATTTCCATGATATCGTTGTCTTTATCCTGTTTTGTTTCGATCATAAATACAACTCTTGGAACTTCCACATCAATATGGAGTTTCTTTGCGCGATTATAGATATCCACTAAAAGCATATTATCCAAAATCAAATTTTGTATGAAATTATTACGATCAAATTTTTCTTTGTAAGCCTGTATCAGATGTTGTATTTGACTTACCGCTATTTTTGCAATCATATAGGTGTCATTTCCAAGACCTCTGGCAACCAAAATATACATTACTTCTTTTTCATCCTGAATTTTTAATAAGTGTAATCCACTAATAACCTGACTATCGGCAGGCGAATTGGCAAAAGCCATCAAAATGGATTCATCGATTCCACCTTCTTCAAATGTTGTGGCAATCATTCTACCATCTAAATCAAAAATTCCCAAATCGGTTTTTGTAATTGCTTTTAACTCATCGATACTTGTTTGTATTGTCTGATTTGAAATCATCTAATTTACCTTCCTATTCTGAACGAAAGTTGTTTATCTTTGCTAACTCATTCATTAAAAAATTACTTTCTCTCATCATAATGCATTCTCATAGGATATGCAAGAATGAAAAAAAGAGAGACGCATATGCATCTCTCTTGAATAAATCATTGATTAGTTTGTAATAACCTGTTCTGTTTCTTTGTCAAATACATGGATTTTTTCTACATCCATAGCAAATTTAACAACGTCTCCAGGTCTTGCTGTTGTACGAGAATCTACTCTTGCAGTAAGAGGGAATTCTTCTAAATCGAAGTATAAGTAAACTTCTGCACCAAGTAATTCGTAAACTTTGATAGTAGATTCAAAAACGCTGCTTGGAGAAGCTTCAATCATCATTTCTGAGTCATAGATATCTTCTGGACGAATACCAAAAGTAACAGTTTTTCCATCATATTTTCCATCGATTAATTTTTTAGATTTTGCTGGAGGAAGAGGAATGCTACGTCCTGCAACTACAAGACTTGCTACATCTCCACTAACAGATACAGTTGCATCTAAGAAGTTCATCTGAGGTGATCCCATAAATCCTGCTACGAAAAGGTTTTTTGGTTTTTCGTATAAGTTTTGTGGTGTATCAACCTGCATAATAAGACCATCTTTCATAACTACGATTCTTGTACCAAGTGTCATAGCTTCTGTCTGATCATGTGTTACGTATACGATGGTGGTACCAAGTCTCTGATGTAACTTAGCAATTTCGATACGCATCTGAACACGTAATTTAGCATCTAAGTTTGAAAGAGGTTCATCCATAAGGAATACTTTAGGATTACGAACAATCGCACGTCCCATAGCAACACGCTGTCTCTGTCCACCTGATAATGCTTTTGGTTTACGATCAAGTAATGATGTTAAATCAAGAATCTTTGCAGCTTCTTTTACCATTTTGTCGATTTCATCTTTTGGAACTTTTCTTAATTTAAGACCAAAAGCCATATTGTCATAAACTGACATATGAGGATATAATGCGTAGTTCTGGAAAACCATTGCGATATCTCTATCTTTAGGTTCAACGTCATTTACTACACGATCACCAATTCTTAATTCTCCTGCAGAAATATCTTCAAGTCCTGCGATCATACGAAGAGTTGTAGATTTACCACAACCTGATGGTCCAACGAAGATAATAAATTCTTGATCAGCTACTTCAAGATTAAAATCTTTAACAGCTTCAAATCCATTTGGATAAACTTTGCAAATATTTTTTAATGATAAACTTGCCATTTTTTGCCTCCTAAGTGTAAATATTAGTTCTGATAGTAACTAAGTTAGTGTTAGTATACCTTAGAGAAAAATAAAATTCCATACCACTATTATACAAACTTTTTATTTTCAATTGTAAAAAATGCTTATTTTAAAAATTCTAAATTACTACTTTAGACAAGATGCCGAAGGAAGTTTCATTTCTTGTACACTTTTACCAATGGATGCTTGATAAAATGCGTCTATCTCTTCATCAAAAAATGCTAATTGGTTTTTCCCTCTCTTTTTTGCCTTATATAAAGCATGATCTGCAGCCTTGTATAAACTTTCAAAATCTGTTCCATCTTGCGGAAAAACTGCTGCTCCAATACTTGCAGTGGCAGAATACTTCACCTAAGAACCTACTTTAAAGTCACGGAAAAATAAGGTGATTTTCTTTGCTTCTTTCACAAAAATCTCTAACTCTGTTATGTCCTTGAGAAAAATGATAAATTCATCACCGCCTGCTCGGCCTAAAACATCTGAAATACGAAACAAACTTCTTACATCATGACCAAAAGTACGAAGAACTTCATCCCCAAAGGAATGACCCATGGTATCATTTATTTTTTTGAAATTATCTATGTCTAAAACAAAAAGAACACCACCCTTACCAGGATTTTTCTTAATGTAGGACATTATCTTCTTTTCCGTTGCTACCTTATTACACAAATCTGTCAACAAGTCTGTTTCCGCCATATTTTCGAGATTTCGATTTTCTTCTACAAAACGTAATCTGTTTACTACAATAACCATTACAACTAAAAAGAAGAATACCAGCAATACCAAAAGCAATTTAATTATAATTTCTTTCGAAGCTTTCCATGTATTATCCTGGAACTGTTCTATATAATCCTTCTCGACTCCTGCAACAATGGTAAAATAGGTGTTGGCAACAGGAACATAATAAAAATAACGTTCTTCTTCCTCTAACGTGGCAGAAAATGATCCTGTATACTGATTAATGATTCGATTCTTTATATTTGTAGATACATCACTGCCTGTGGCTGTTTCATCAATTTGCGTAAAAAAATTGTCTTCATGATTCATAAATAAACTATAGGTATTTCCACTACCATATATTTTCTGTCCATCTTGACGAATCAGCATAAAACAGGCAGTTCCATCAAATGCTATCTGATTCAAGTGCTTTTCAAAAAGAGAAACATCAAAATACTGTAGGATATACCCTGTAATGTAACCATCTTCTTCAATGGAAGTCAGTACTAAAATTGCTGGTTTTCCAAACACTCCATCATCCTGAAGATAAAAATAGTTCTCAGATCTATCGTATAATTTTTGAAAATAGGATAGTTGGGAAAGAATTACAGAATCACCATGTTGATTGATACCCACACCATTTATATCACTTGACACCACAAGATAGGCTTCAGACTTTTCAAAAAGCCCTTCCATAATAGTCCGCCATATCGCTGGTTTCTTCTTATAATAATCAGTCGCAAGTGCTGCAGCACCCTCCCCACGTGTATATGCTACATCTAGTTCTTTCTGAAAGGAGATTGAAAAATCCTCCAGTTTCGAGCAAATTGAATCCGTTATGGTTTTTTCTGCAAGTTTCTCACTGGAATTAAAATATCCATATACCATGGTAAAGATAATTATAATCAGAATTGCAATTGCCATAATCCAGTTTGATAAGGAATCCTTCTCTTTATCTGCACCCATATATACTCCATTTTCTTAAGCTTCTCTGCCTGAAAGATTACGTAGTTTCTGATGTATCTGTTGTATCTGAGTTGTTTTGCTTTTCTTCTAATTTGTCAAATATTTTTCGAATAACCGTAGATGCCATATATGCTGATAAGGAAAATCCCAAAAGTATATGAACTAAGATAAAAATATCCGAAATATACCAAGCCGCAAAAAGTATGATATTTGCCACATATAAAAGCAGTGTTTTTGGAAAATTCGAAACTGCAAGCAACAAACTATTGATGAATGTATTGATGATTGAATTATTATATCTTGCCAGAATTGGGAAGATATATACAAAAATAGTTACATAGATAATCACTAAGGCAATCAGCAAAAAGGTTGTGATATTTGTGGATGGCAGATAGCCAATTCGAAGTAAGTAAAAATCGATGCCCAGTGCTAATCCTAAGATTGTCATGATGACTCCAATAATTGCTCCTTGTCTAAAATTGTCCTTCATCGCTTTAAAGAAGCTTTTTGTTATATATCCATCCTCACCTTTTACCATTTTCAACGTTACATAATACATTGCTGTTATGGACGGTCCTGCCGTGATAATCGGAATACAGCAAAGAATTGTTAAAATATTCAACCATATCAAATCTGCTACTCGATTTAAAAATGACATGACTGGTCCATCTAATTGAAAAAAATCTCTCATGTTTAAAACCATACCTTTCTTATTTTAACGAAAATTTTTCTAATACAATTTCATATTGATGCTTGATAATATCCATCACATCTGAAATCTGCTCTTGTTTCTCTACAACTGTAAGCATGATTTCATCATAAAATACCCCAAACAAATCAACCACTTCTCTGGAATATCGTTTTCTTTCAACTTCTTCTTTTAGTATAAAAAGCACCTGCTCTTTGGTTTTTACATCTCGATAAGGGCGTTTAGAAATAAGCGAAGTAACGGTATCCGCCACCTGCAAAATTTTCTCAAGGCGATTCATTTCAAATTCTCTTCTATTTTTAGGGTATCCACTGCCATCCAATCTCTCGTGATGGCTTAATGCTATGGAAACAATTTCTGTTACAAATTTATCCCGAATTAAATCCTCTAAAACCAGCATATGTTTTCGAACCTGACTAATTTCTACCTGATTTAATTTTCTCGGTGCCATTAAAATATCATTGGGCACGGTTATCATCCCAAGATCATGGAGAAGTGCCCCATAATGCAGATAATCCACCTCAGTTTTTATCAGACCCATTCGTTCAGCAACTTCTTCACAAATACTCATGGTACATACAGTATCCATAACTAACTGCATATTTTGAAGTCCCGCTAAATAGAGCAAGAACTCAACGTACTGGTGCTTTTCCTCATTGGTAAATACTAAATATCCAAATATCTGCTCTAACTCGTCAAGGTATAAATCATCCCTTAATACAGCAAGGATGGGTTCTGTTTTAATCACTGTATATGCGATATCCAATGCTTCAGGCGCAAATTTTGTGTTACGATACTTTTCAAATGTAGCTGGATCAAATTTATCTCCTAAAGCTTTGTTATAAATCACAATTTTTTCAGCCAGATTTAAATAAGCAGTAATTGTCTTGTAGGAGAAATTAATCCTTGATAAAAATGACCAGTCTGTATGATGATATAACAAGATTTTACTTCTTTCCCCAAAAGGTGACGCGTACTTTAGAAACAAGTATCCACCAATAGCATGTGGAAGTGGTTCTTTAAATTCAAAGTGAAGCAAATCTTTTTCTGCATCGGACTGAAGAGCTCCAACATCATGAAACATTGCAAGCAAGGCAAATTCCGCAATTTCATATTTCTCAAAGCCACCCTTTTTTTCCAACATACGAGATAAAAAGTAGGCTACTTTCATCTGATGGGAATGAATCCTTGGATTCATTAGTTTTAATAACTGCGCCATCAACTGACTAATATTCTTACTGCTGATATAATCCATGGTTCCTCCCTCTGTATGAAAACATACTTCGAACTATTTTATTTGCATTTACAAATAAAATATCATGGGTGTATAACGAATCCCTTCACTGGTAGCTTCCGCTCCAGTAGCACGAAATCCTAAGGTTTCATAGAATTTTATTCCGTAGGGTGAAGCATTGACTGTCATTTGATCTGCGCCATACTCTGTGAGCAAATAGTGCCTGGCAAACTCAATGAGTCTTCGACCAACGCCTCTTCGATGAAATGATGGATCGACAAAAAGCAATGATATATGAGTGTTATTTCTTAGACCAATCATCCCAATAATGGTATTCTCATATAAAGCGACCATCACTTGATAACTCCCTGCTTTATACATACGAAACAAGGTATTATCTGTTATAAAGTTACGGAAACTTTCTACCCCTTCTTCTTCATAATCGCATGCCTCAAATTCAAGAAAAACTTTCCAAACAAGAGCAATAATGTCTGTCCATTCATCCTGATAAGCATTTCGAATCAGAACTTCCTCTATCTTCATTTCATTATACATTTTACAAGAACAGCACTCTCATTATAAACAAATCTTTTCAGATATACTAGTACTTTTGCACTGTTTTTATAATTTCTCCTATATTTTTTATGGTAAAATTGTAGTTTCCCTCATTCTTAACAGTATTATACTACAGATATAAAAAAAGGGTGTAAGATTTTTCTTACACCCTTTTTCTTATAGATAACTAATTTAGCAACAAATTTAGCAAATTTCTGCTCCAGCAGGCATGGTCTTTTCAGGAACCATTAGTGCAAGGTTACCCTCTGCATCTTCCGCGCACAAAAGCATTCCTTCCGAAACAATACCAGCAAGTGTAGCAGGTTTTAAATTCACCAACACCATTACTTTTTTTCCAACCATTTCTTCAGCACTATAGTACTGTTTGATTCCAGAAACGATTTGTTTTACCTGGCTTCCTATTTTTACCTGTGAGCAAAGAAGTTTTTTTGATTTTTTAACTTCTTCACATGAAATAATTTCTCCTACCTGAAACTGCAACTTTGAAAAATCATCATAGGAAATCTCCTCTTTCGCTTCAAGGTCTATTCCATCTTCTTGCTTCTCTTCTACTATCTCTGCACTTACTTGTGGATTTCTATCTGCAAACATGGTTTCTACCTGTGCAAGCACTTCCTTTACATCGAGTCTCATAAATAAAATTTCTGCAGTTTCTGTAACTTTCGTATTGTCTGGATATAGACCAAACTGTGTTGTATCATCGAAATTTCTTGTTGTTGTATTCAGCTGTTGCAATATTTTCTCAGAAGTTCTTGGCATAAAAGGTTCTAAAAGAGTAGCTCCTATAGCAATTCCTTCTACCAAATTATACAACACCTCACTAAGACGGTCATGTTTTGCTTCATCTTTCGCAAGAATCCAAGGTTCTGTTTCATCAATATACTTATTACAACGTTTAAATAACACAAAAATTTCAGTTAGCGTATCTGCAACTTTCAAGTGGTCCATCTTAGAACGTACTTTTGACAGTACATTACAAGCTACCTGCTTCAGGTCCTCATCTACAGCCTCTGTAACACCTGTTCTTTTTACAATACCATCAAAATACTTATTACTCATAGAAATGGTACGATTTACAAGATTTCCGAGAGTGTTTGCTAAGTCTGAGTTAATTCGTTCTACCAAAAGTTCCCAACTAATCACACCATCATTTTCAAAAGGCATCTCATGCAACACAAAATAACGCACTGCATCTACTCCAAAAAAATGAACCAAATCATCCACATAAATCACATTACCCTTAGATTTACTCATTTTTCCATCACCTTGTAATAACCAAGGATGTCCAAATACCTGCTTTGGCAAAGGCTCATCGAGAGCCATTAAAAATATTGGCCAGTAAATGGTATGAAAACGTATGATGTCTTTCCCAATCAAATGTAAATCTGCTGGCCACAACTTGTTATATTGTTCACTGCTGTTACCGTCTGCATCATAACCAATTCCTGTAATATAATTGGTTAAAGCATCCAGCCATACATAAACCACATGTCTGGAATCAAAATCAACAGGGATACCCCATTTAAAAGAAGTACGACTAACACAAAGGTCCTGCAGACCAGGCAAAAGGAAATTATTCATCATTTCATTTTTACGAGAAACTGGCTGTATAAATTCTGGATGTGTATTGATATGCTCAATTAGACGATCTGCATACTTACTCATTTTGAAAAAGTAAGCTTCTTCTTTGGCGGGTTTTACATCTCTTCCACAGTCAGGGCACTTTCCATCTTTTAATTGAGACTCTGTCCAAAAAGACTCACAAGGAGTACAATAAAGTCCTTCATAAGATCCTTTATAAATATCTCCTTTATCATATAGGCGCTTAAAAATCTTTTGCACCTGCTTTTCATGAACTTCATCTGTTGTACGAATAAAGTAATCATAGGAAGTATCCATCAAATCAAATAAATCACGAATTGTTTTTGCCACATCATCTACAAATTGTTTCGGTGTCAAGCCTGCTTCCTGTGCTTTTAGTTCAATCTTCTGTCCATGTTCATCGGTACCTGTTTGAAAAAAAACATCGTACCCTTCTTTTCTTTTATAACGAGCTATACTATCAGCCAGCACAATTTCATAACTATTTCCAATGTGTGGTTTTCCAGACGTATATGCTATGGCTGTCGTAATATAATATTTGGGTTTACTCATATAAAAACTCCTGTCTGTCCTGTTTTAGACTTGTATTTACTAACATTTACTTAATGAAAAGATTATCACAAGGATTTTTATCTGTCAATTTGAATAGCCTTCTCTAAGACAGCTTTCAGTGAGTGAAACTGTCTGCGATACATAGAGGTTGAAAAGAATAGAATCGATACAAGCGATAAAAATAGTAGCATTGGAATCTCAAACGCAGATCCTAAGATATGCTCTTTTATAAGTTCTCTGTAAAACAATACCACATAGGTATGACTTAGATATAACGGAAGGGTATCAACACCTAAGGATGTCAGCATGTTTTTCTTGCTTGGTACAAGCCTAATTACCATTACTCCAAAAACAAAAGCAAAACCTCCCGCCAGTAAGTAAAAAATAATTCCCTTCCATATAGAAGAAACGTCATGCAAAAGTAATTGATGCTGAAGAAGTTTTGTTAACACAGAATAAGAAAGAATACCATTTCGAATGACTAGATAAAAACCTAGATACCCAAACACCAGAATCCCTGCTGCTAATAACCAGGGAATTTTTTGTATTTTTTTGATTTTCTCTTCTGTAGCTAAGTAACCCAATAAAAAATAGAAGAAGAAGCCGAGCATCCTTTGTATATCAAACACATGATCCAGATTAGAAAAAGCCATAACTCCAATGGACAATGCCACTGAAATTAGGAGTAAATATCGAACTTTGACCAAGTCTTTTAACAATATCCGATAAACAAAAATACAGAGCAAATACCATAATCCAAATCCTGGTTCCAATACATTACTTAGGTAATAGGAATCATCAAAGACGATATATTTTGTCATTGTCCAAATAAATTGGGCTGCCATAAATAAAAACAGATATTCTGTAACTGCTTTGTCCCGTATTCGGTCCAGATTTTTACTTAAATACCCAGAAACAAATAAAAACAAAGGCATATGAAAACTATAGATAAAGGCAATCAAGCTCCGGTAAAACGGATTCTTTGTACTACCAAAATGTCCCACCACTACAAGAACTATGAGGATTGCTTTCAGGTTATCGATTTGAATATTCTTTTCTTTCATAAACTACAAATTCTCCCACTAAAAATAACATGACTTTCATTATAACCCGAAAAAAACAGCTGTCAACTTTTTTAAGTCAAACAGCTGTTCATATCAAGATTCTTTTCAAAAGTTAAGGGGATTATCTACCTTTTTTACGGGTACGTACGTCAAATGCTACTGCTACGATAAAAATAATACCTTTTACAATATACTGATAGGAAACGTCAACTCCCATTAAATTCATACCATTGGTTAATGACATAATTACCAATACACCGATGATGGTATTGGTAACCTTACCGATACCTCCACTCACTGCGGTACCACCAATATAGGAAGAAGCAATGGCATCAAGTTCAAATCCAAGTCCTGCTGCTGGAGTTGCTGACTGAAGTCTGGATGTATAAAGAACTCCGGCAAGGGCTGCAAGAGCACTCATGGAACAAAAAGCAAATAAGGTAACTGCTTTTACATCAACGCCTGATAATTCTGCTGCCTGGTCATTGCCACCAATTCCATAAATATAACGTCCAAGTTTTGTTTTATTTAACATAAAGTTATAGATTAACAGAACTATAGCTACAATGATAGCTGTCCAAGGAATACCACTGTATTTTGCAAGAACAACGATAATCGTCATGATGATTGCTGTAACAAATACTAAAGATACCAAAAACATTGGCATGCTTAATACTTTAAAATTATATTTCAAACGATTTCTTCTTGCTTTTAACTGTGAAAATATTACAAGGGCTACAGCAATAACACCAATTACCACAGTCAAAACATGAATTCCCATATCAAGTCCTGGGATATCAGGTATAAATCCGTTTGATAATGCATTAAAAGTTGCGTCTGGTATAATAATAGTTCCCGTTTTTTGAAGTGTTAAACTTAGCAATCCACGGAAGATAAACATACCCGCTAAGGTTGTAACAAAGGCTGGAACACCAACTCGAGTTACCAGGATTCCCTGATATAAACCGATTAACAAACCAACAATCAATACAAGCAAAATGGTAAACCATACATTGACCTTTAACTGGGTGAGTATAATTGCAGCTACAGCTCCTGAAAAACCTGCCACATAACCAACAGATAAATCAATGTGTTTTAAAATCAGAATCAACGTCATACCAATTGCTAAAACAGCTACATAGCCTGACTGATTAATTAAATTCGATAAATTTCTTGCGGTTATAAAAGAACCATTTGTTTTCCAGGTAAAGAATATCATAATAATTACCAGGGCAATATACATCATATAATCACGTACATTTGCTTTTAATAAATGTAAAAATTCACTTCCAATGTTTTTTTCGGATGATTTTTTTACTTGCTTCGTTTCCATGTTAGGACCTCCTATGATTTAACAGCCATAGCCATTACTTTTTCTTCATTGGCATCTTCTGCCAAAAGTTCACCTGTAATTGTACCTTCTGACATAACATAGAGTCTGTCACTCATACCAAGTACTTCCGGTAATTCGGATGAAATCATAATAATACTCATCCCTTGTTCCACCAACTTATTCATCAGGGAATAGATTTCAAACTTTGCACCAACATCAATTCCTCTTGTAGGTTCATCTAAAATTAAAACCTGAGGTTTTACAAACATCCATTTTGCAAGCTGAACCTTCTGTTGATTTCCACCAGAAAGATTACCAACCTTCTGCATAATAGAAGGGGCTTTGATATTGATGGAATTTTTAAATTCATTGGCAATGGTAATTTCTTCATTTTCGTTGATAACCAAACCATTGGTAAGTTTATCAAGATTCGATATAGAGATGTTATATTTAATATCCCGAATTAAAACAAGTCCATTTCCTTTTCGATCCTCTGTTACATAAGCAATTCCTGCTTTAATGGCTGCTTTTGGATTTTTAAATGATTTCTTTTCACCATTTAAAAGAACCTCACCACTTTTTAATTTATACTTTTTAGAATTTCCAAAAATACTAAGAGCAAGTTCTGTACGTCCAGCTCCCATAAGACCCTGAAGTCCAACGATTTCACCTTTACGTACATTAATGTTTACATTATGAAGAATGTCTCTACCCTTTACAGGATCTTCCACTGTCCAGTCTTTGATTTCCAGACAAACATCTCCAAATTTCTTGTTTTCTCTCTTTGGATATATATTATCAATTTCTCGACCAACCATGTTCTTAATAATTTCAGCTTCCGTGATTGCCTTTTTCTCAGCATCCAGAGAGCAGATGGTTGCACCATCTCGAAGTACCGTAATGGTATCCGCAATTGCAATAATCTCTTTTAATTTATGGGAAATCATAATACAGGTGACACCATGAGTTTTGAGTTCTTTGATAATTCGCAAAAGATTCTCACTATCATCCTCATTTAAGGCAGCCGTTGGTTCATCCAAAATAAGAACCTTAACATTTTTACTAAGAGCTTTTGCAATCTCTACCAGCTGTTGATTACCCACACCTAAATCCTTGACTTTTGTGGATGGGTCTATTTTTAAACCAACTTTTTCCAACATTTTTGTAGCCTGGGATATGGTTTCATTCCAATCTATGGTCATTCCATTCATAATTTCATGACCAAAAAATATGTTCTCGTAAATACTTAGTTCCGGTACTAATGCAAGTTCCTGATATATAATTACAATTCCTTTGTCTTCACTATCTGCTATGGACTGGAATCGTTGAATTTGATTTTCAAAGATAATATCTCCGGTATAAGTGCCGTGACGATATACACCAGATAAAACCTTCATCAAGGTAGATTTCCCTGCTCCGTTTTCACCAACCAGGCAGTGAATTTCACCACGTTCTACTTTAAAATTAACATCATTTAGCGCTTTTACCCCGGGAAACACTTTTGTGATATTTTTCATTTCCAATATACAATCACTCATGAATCTGCCTCCTTTTATTGATAGGGTGCCAGCCGTCCAAAACACCAACCCCTATTTGTATAAGGTCGACTTTTCACACGGAAAAGCCGACCTATTTTTATTTCATTTACTTCCTATTAGTTTAATCCTGTAAATTCATCTGCTGAATAGTATTCAGAATCAATTAATGCTGACTGTACATTATCTTTTGTAACAACTACGATTGCTGTCTGTTTTGCAGGAACATCAATTACGCCATTGTTATAAGTTGTATCAGTTGCAACAGATTCTCCGTTTAATACAGATACTGCCATTGCTACAGAATCAGCTGCTAATGTACGAGTATCTTTAAATACTGTCATAGACTGTTTTCCATCGATTACATATTGTACTGAAGCGATTTCTGAATCCTGACCAGTTACTACAAAGCTTGCAACGTCTGGATCTGAACCAAATACGTCAGCGATTGAACGAGCGGTTCCATCATTAGGAGCAAGTACTAAAACATCACCTTTCATATCAGCACCAACTGCTGTTAAATGAGCTTCTGCTTTTGATTTTGCTACGTTGAAATCCCAGTCTGTTGTAATCTGACCAATGATTTTACCCATTTCATCACGTGTTAAAGCTGCTGTTGCGCTTAAACCAGTTGCTTCTGAAGAGTTTGCAATTACAAATGTTCCATCTGCAATTTTAGGTTGAAGAACACTCCAAGCACCTTCAAAGAAGATAAATGCATTGTTATCTGTTGCTGCACCTGCATAAAGGTAAAGAGGAACTCCTGTAGCACCTGCTGGAGCATTGTCAACAAGGTATTGACCCTGAGCTGCGCCAACTGCAAAACTATCAAATGTTACATAATAATCAACTGCATCTGTTCCAGTGATTAATCTGTCATAAGCGATAACAGTAACGCCTGCTGCTTTTGCAGATTCAACTGCTGCTGCTGCTGCGGAACCATCTTGTGCACAAATAATTAATACTTTAATCCCTTTTGCTACTAATGCTTCTACGTTAGTTTTTTCAGTTGCAGAGGATCCCTGGCTGAATAAAACCTGTGTTGAAAATCCTGCATCGCCTAAGATTGTCTCAAACTGTGCCTGATCCTGTAACCATCTTGGTTCGTCTTTGGTAGGTAATACGATACCAACCTGTACTTCGCCTTCAGCTGCTGGTTCTTCTGTAACTTCTTCAGCAACTTCTTCTGTAACTTCTTCTGCAACTTCCCCCGTTGAAGTTGTTTCTTCTGTAGTATCTCCACAGCCCATCATAAGGGTTGCGATCATAGATACTGCAAGAATTACACTAAGTAATTTCTTTTTCATGAATAAATCCTCCTATTAAATTATTGTTACCTGTTACAGTTATTACTGTACCACATCCTTATCTGTACTTGCTTGTTATCAAACAGTACATTTTTAAGGTTTTTCACAATGAAGAATAGGAGGATAGCATTATTTTGTTCTATTTCTAATTCAACCACAAAAATATGCAGATGGTTAAGGCATAAGGTCCGGTCGGTTTAGGTATACATCTTCTTTTAAATGAAATCCACTATCAATGATAATTTCATTCATATTATCCACAGTCACAGCAATGGGCTCAATTTTAATATAGGGAATATGATAGGTTCCATCCATAATTGTATCTTCTATCTGAAGTTCCTCTCCTTTTGCCAGCGTTACTGCGGCTTCTGCTGCAATGGATGCTAATTCTTCATATGGTTTATAGACCGTCATTGATTGGGTTCCTTCCACAATTCTCTGACAAGCATCCAGATCTGCATCCTGACCAACTACAAATACAGTTCCTGCCAGCTGTTGTTCTGAAAGTGCGCGTATCACTTGGCCGGCAATGCTATCATTTCCACACATAATTCCTTGAATCTGAGTAAGTTCTTCCTTTTGCTCTTGCATATAATCATAGGCAAATTCTGATTTCCATCCTTCTGTGTAAAAAATATCACGAATGTGAATGGTCGAATTTTCCAATTGATTTTGAAATCCCAAATTTACCATAGATACATTGTTATCACTTTTGGGTCCCGAAATCATATAAACTGAAGAAAAGGCGTTTAACTCTTTACGTATCATTTCACCCATCAAATTTCCAACTTTTTCATTATCAAAGGAGATATAAAGGTCTGTCTCTCCATTTACTACCAATCGATCATAAGAAATAACAGGAATATTTGCTTCTTTAGCCTTTTTGATAGATTCCAGCAATGCTTTGGATTCGATGGGAACGATCACAATTACATCCACACCTTTTTTAATAAAATACTCCATATGATCTACCTGACTTTGTGCATCACCATTGGCATTTTGCACATCTACCTGTGCTCCAAGTTCCTTGGCATGACTTACAAATATATCTCTATCATTCTGCCACCGTTCTACAACAAAGGTATCAAAAATCATTCCGATTTGAATCGCGTCATCTTCCTTATCCACAGGTTCAGGGGCAGTTGTTTCCACTTTTCCACATCCAACACTCAAACAAAATACGATTAGTACTGCAAAAAATCTTCTGTTCAATTATTTCCCCTCCTTGAATTCTGTTGGAGTAACACCAACATTTTTCTTAAATGAACGACTGAAATAATTAGGGTCTGTATAGCCAACTTCACTACAGATTTCCTTCATACTTTTTCCAGTTTGGCTTAAAATTTCTTTCGCCTTTTCCATGCGGATTGCAGTAAGATACTCGATAAAATTTTCTCCTGTTTCTTCTTTGAAAAGTTTACTAAAATAGTAGGGACTAACATTTACTTCTCTGGAAACGTCATCCAATGACAAGTCTTTATGAAAATGAAGTTTGATATACTCTTTGGCCTTTTCGGTAATACTATTTACAGTCATTTCTTTCTTATTTAAAATATTACGACAAACGATCAGAATTTTTTCCAAATACCAGTTTTTTATATCATCCATAGATTGTAAAGAAGTGATGGCACTTAGATAATCATGTCTTGAACCAAAGTGATAAGACATACCGCCACTTAAATAGCCTATTTTTTCAATCAAAAGTACAAATTCCAAGGCTTTCATTTTAATATCTTGAGGACTATCAGAATGCTTTTCTAACATCCAGTCGAAAAACTTCACAGCCTCTAGGCGGCTTTGGTTAATATCACCCTGCTCCACAGCAGCAAATAGATTTTTTTCAGTCTCAATAGGATAGTCATCTTCATATTCACAGGTTACTGGCAAGTCATTGGCATGAGCCACACTTCCAGAACTATAACGAAATGAATTCATTGCTTCCGAATAGGAGGTTCCTATTTTTCCAATGGTTTGAATGGATCCAATGCCAACTTGAAAATGAGCATCAATTGTTTCCTTTAATTTTTTTACCATTTTACGCGCCTGTTCAATGGAGTCAATACGTCTTTGATATTCCTGAGTTTTTTCTTCCTCTTTTACAGGAATATAAACAATCACCATATTTGCCATCATATTTCCCACAATACCTGGAAAAAATTGTTTGATAATATCTCTTAACTCCATGTAATAAGATTGAGCCCGAACACTGGCACCTACTGCATTGGTTAACTGACCATCTATCTGAGAATCTCCACAACGAATTACCATCATATAACCAAAATTCTCAACAATCCCCAATAGTTGCTTGAAATTATCGATTTCATCCACATAATTTTCCTGAAAAAGTACAGAATATATAAATCCACTTTCGATAATTGGAACAACTGTCTCTAACTTTTCTCGTATCAGTAAATCATTGCTTCGCTTTTCTTTTTCCTGATCCACTTTCTCCATAGCTCTTTTTAACAGAGCAATGATTTCCTGTTGTTGTATGGGCTTGTTAACATAATCCATAACACCAAGGGTGATCGCTTCTTTTGCATAATCAAATTTGTCATAGGCACTGATCACAATAAATATGGTATTTTTATTACTTTTACGAATTTCTTTCATGGCTTCAATTCCATTAATTCCAGGCATCTGTATGTCCATAAACGCAATATCAGGTCTGAAATGTTCTGCCAGCTCGATCACACTTCGTCCTGTTTTTGCATGTTCAATCAAACACTGCTCCCCAAAGTTTTTGTTAATAATATAGGTTAAGGCATCAATCACAATCCCTTCATCATCTGCCAGCATTATTTTATACATGATGTTTCTCCTTTCCTTCCAGTGGTATAAAGATTGCCACTTCAGTTCCCATATTTTCTCCTAAACTGGTAATTTCCATCACGTTATCCTGATGAAAAAAGAGTCTCAGTCTGCTAATTACATTTCCAATTCCGATGCCATTGGAATCATTGTTTACGGAACTTTCTTTAATTTCACCTTTCATAATCTCAGCAATCTTATCCTGACTCATACCAACTCCATTATCTCGGATGCTAATACAAACCTGATCGTCTTCCTGGATCACTTCCATGCGAATAATCCCTTTCCCCTCCATACCACGAATTCCATAATGAATTGCATTTTCTATAATTGGTTGAAGAATCATACTTGGAACCTGAATGTTTGTAAGATTATGATCAATTTGCTTTTCAAAATGTATATCTCCTGAAAAACGAACATTTAAAATATAAATATAGTTATCTACTAACTCAATTTCCTGGGCTAGGGTTACACTTCCGCTGTTTTTTTTCACATTGTAACGAAAGAAATCTGCAACATTTTGAACATAGGCATAGGTCTTTTCAGCACCTTCTAACATGGCAAGTTGGGCACCTGCATTTAAAGTATTAAACAGAAAGTGTGGATTAATCTGTGCCTGTAAGTATTTTAACTGAGCATCCTTTAAATGAGATTCCATTAAAAGTTCTCGTTCCTTCATTTCTCGCTCAAGCTCCATACTATTGCGAATTTGAGTGATATAGTCATTTAAACTATATACCATTTGATTAAATGCATTTGTTACAACTCCTACTTCATCGTGATTTTTGACTTCCAACTGCTCAATTGAAAGTCTTCCCAGTGCCACTTGATTTGCTGCAGTCGAAAGCCTCTTCAAGGGTTCTGTAATTCCTCTGGTTAAGATTAAAATTAAAACAATATTCAAAAGAGCAACCATCAGTAAAACAAGCATCGTAATTGCCTCAGAATTTTTTAAAGAAGCAAATAAGATTTCGTAGTTACTGGAATTATTTTGAAACTGTTGATTATTTAAACTATAAATATATGTATCAACATAATTATACAGTTTACTTGCTTCGTCATAAAACAATTTGTATTTTTCCACATTTCTTCCACGTTTTGCCTGAATTGCTTTTTCAGCAAAATCCAAATAATCAATGGAAATATGATAGATATTTTTTTCCATCAATAGACTCTCATAATCTGTAGAAGTAAGATTCAAATCTTTCAGAAGTTTGCGATAGGTACTTTCATACTCATAATAGGATTCTGCAGAATCGGTACTTTTGGTACTTAGATATTCTGTCATCATAGTTTGAATTCCAGTAAGTGAATTCTGCAAATCATTTAATTTTGTATTGCTTAGGTACACATTATCAATGCGTCCAATCATATAATTCATATTAAAATACATATAAATATTCACACCAAAAATAATAATGGTAGTCATAAGAAACACCAACATCAACTTACTTTTGATGGATACTCTAAATTTGTGAAATTTACTCCTGAGCTTCTGCATAAGCTTGTCTGTACCTCTCTACATTCTTCTTCGTTACGGTAGAAACATCTAATGTAACGAAATCATTCACATGTCCAGTTCTACTGTATTCATCCAAAGCCTGCACAGCACTAATTCCTATCTGGTTTGTGTCCACTGCAATGGTTGCGTCAATGATATTTTTATCTATGGCATTTAAAATAGGTTCCGATGTATAATAACCAATCAAGGATACTTTTCCCACTAAATTATAGTCAATGAGTGCCTGATAAGTACTCATTGTATGATTTTCATCCAAACATATTATGATGTCTGGCAATTCTTCTGTCACCATAAAGATATCTCGAATTGCTTCCTCTGCACTAAAATTTCCATTGTCACGAATTAACTTGGTCTCCAGACTCAGATTTAAGTGATTTCCTTCATTAGAAAGAGTTTCACTAATTCCGGAAAATAAAATGGTTTGATTACTGGTATCCGTATCTGCATCAATCATAATCATAACTTTTTCTGTCTCTGTGTTTGCTGAGCGTACAATTTGTCTTCCATATTCCCTTCCTAAATTATAACTTCCAAGACCAATAAAACTTTTTCGATCACTTCCATAGCAATCTGTCATTACAGTAACCACTGGGATTCCTTGTTCGGTAGCTGTTTTAATAAGTTCTTTCATTTCCTCACTCTGATCAGCTTCCAAAAGAATTCCATCTACCTTAGCAGAAATCGCCATATTTAACAAATCTTCTTTGGAAAAATCCACTGCCAAATTCTCACCAAAACGTTCTACATATACATTCAAGTTTTTTCCTTCTTCTCTTGCACTTTCGTATACCTGATCCCAGAAATCATTCTGATAATCTTCTGCAATAAAAACATAGTGCTTTTCAAACGTAGAATATTTCTGAGTGTCCAAAAGATGAACAACACCAAATTGTCTATTAAAATATATAATAATCGAAATCGTCAAAACCATCAAAACAAGGCCCAGAGCCAGCATAAAAATCTGGCTGCGTTTACTTCCCTTGCCCTTTTTGGCTTTCTTTGTTACGTTATTTTTCTTATCATTCATACTTTACCTATTTTCCTAAATTACCAACGTAATTTCTTTCATTTTCTATTAAGTTCATACTATCTTAATTTTTGCTTTTTTCCAACAGGAAAAATTTTCTAACATGAAAAAATTTTCTAACATGAAAAAATTTTCTAACATGAAAAAATTTTCTAACAAAAAAAGGATGGCCCCCAATTTGAGGAACATCCTTAATAAAAACCATTTTACTTATTCAAAAAACTCTTAATATCCTGATAAATACCATCTGCATCTAGTTTGTATTTTTTAACCAGTTCATTCGCTGCACCGGATTCGCCAAATACATCCTGCATTCCAAGTTTCTTAACAGGTGCTGGGTATTCTGCACAAAGCGCATCACAAACTGCACTTCCCAAACCGCCAATCACAGAATGTTCTTCCACAGTAACCGCTTTCCCAGTTTTCTTAACACTATTCACAACCAGTTCTGCATCAAAAGGTTTGATGGTATGAATGTTAATCACTTCTGCCGAAACACCTTCTTCTGCTAGTCTTTCTGCTGCTGCCAGTGCTTCTGAAACACAGATTCCATTGGCAACAATGGTAAGATCACTACCTTCTCTTAAAAGAACACCTTTTCCCATTTCAAATTTATAATCTGGTCTGTCATTGATTACAGGAACAGCTGCACGTCCAAAACGAATATAAACAGGTCCCACATATTCTAAAGCTGCTTTCACAGCTGCTCTTGCTTCCACATCATCCGAAGGACACATAACTACCATACCAGGTATGGTTCTCATTAATGCAAGATCTTCATTACACTGATGAGATGCACCATCTTCGCCTACTGTAATTCCAGCATGAGTCGCACCGATTTTAACATTTAAGTGAGGATATCCAATAGAATTACGCACCTGCTCAAACGCACGTCCAGCTGCAAACATTGCAAAGGTACTTGCAAAAGGAATCTTTCCTGTTGTAGAAAGTCCAGCTGCAATACTCATCATATTACATTCTGCTATTCCGCAATCAATATGTCTTTCCGGAAATGCTTTCTGAAAAATACTGGTTTTTGTAGCTGCTGCAAGGTCTGCGTCAAGAACTACAAGATTTGGGTATATATTTCCCAATTCTGCCAGAGCATTTCCATAACTTTCTCTGGTTGCAATTTTCTTTACTTCTGACATAATGCTTCACCTACTTTCTCTAACTCTGCCATTGCAAGCTCATATTGTTCTGCATTTGGTGCAGTACCATGCCAAGCTGCTTTATTTTCCATAAAGGAAACATTTTTTCCTTTGATACTGGTAACAATAATAGCGGTAGGTTTGCCTTTTGTTTCTTTTGCTTCTTTAAAAGCAGCACGAATCTGATCAAAATCATGAGCATCAATACAGATTACGTGGAAATTAAATGCTTCGAATTTTTTATCAATTGGTCTTGGTGAGCAGACATCATCAATGTTACCATCAATCTGCAAACCATTATTATCTACAATCACAACAAGGTTGTCTAATTTTCTATGTCCGGCAAACATGGATGCTTCCCATACTTGACCTTCTTGAAGTTCGCCATCACCTACCAATGTATATACACGGTTTGTCTTGCTATCTAATTTTGCTCCAAGCGCCATTCCAACAGCTGCAGAGATTCCCTGGCCTAATGAACCACTAGACATATCTACTCCTGGTATATGTTTCATTTCAGGATGTCCCTGTAAGTAAGAGCCTAATTTACGAAGTGTCTTTAAGTCTTCTACTGGGAAAAATCCTCGATTAGCAAGGGTAGAATAGTAACCTGGTGCTGTATGGCCTTTGGATAAAACAAAACGGTCACGAGTTTCCATTTTTGGATTTGTCGGATCAATATTCATTTCTTCAAAGTAAAGGAATGTATAAATATCTGCTGCGGATAATGATCCACCAGGATGTCCTGATTTCGCATGGTAAGTTGCAGTGATTACACCTTTACGAACTTCATTTGCAATTTTCTGAAGTTCTAAATTATTCATTTTACTACCTCCATCATGTATGCTTTGCTTTTTATACAGTAATAATCTACCATACTTCATCCTTTTGGTCTATGCCTTCAGTATACAAAAATTGCTAAAAAATAGACTTATTTTGCTTCACCTTGACCATAGTATGCATTCGCACCATGTTTTCTTTCGTAATGTTTATCCTGAAGTGCTTGAGGAGCTGGTGCCAATTTGGGATTTAATAATTCTGCCCGATATGCCATTTTTGCTACTTCTTCCAATACTACAGCGTTATGAACTGCATCCAGCGCATTTTTACCCCAGGAAAAAGGACCATGATTTTTACACAAAACAGCGGGCATAGCCATAGGCTCTTTTTTTAAACGATGAAATTCATTGACAATCAAAAGTCCTGTATTTTCTTCATAAGCACCTTGTATTTCTTCTTCCGATAGACATCTGACACAGGGGATTTCTCCATACATATAATCTGCATGCGTTGTTCCATAGCAAGGAATATTTCTACCTGCCTGAGCCCAACTGGTTGCAAAGGAAGAATGGGTATGAACAATTCCTCCAAGTTCAGGAAAGGCTTTGTATAATTCCAAATGAGTGGCTGTATCAGATGAGGGCCTTAAACTTCCCTCAACCTGATTCCCAGCAAGATCCATAACTACCATATCTTCAGGACGAAGCTTACTATATTCCACTCCGCTGGGTTTAATCACAAACAATCCCTTTTCTCTGTCTATTTCACTCACATTTCCCCAGGTAAAGGTAACTAATTGATACTGGGGAAGTAGCATATTTGCCTCATAAACTTCTTTTTTTAACTGTTCTAACATAAGACCTCCCAATCAGACGAAGCTTTATTTTCTTGCATCTGCTTTGATTGTTTTTAATCGTTTCATTACATCATTGGCACCTCTGCCAAAATAGTCATGTAAAATTTTAAACTCAGCATACAGTGCTTGATATCTTTCAACATGCTCAGGAATTGGTTTATAGGTTCTCTCTTCCACTTTTCCCATAATTTCTGCTGCTTCAAAGATAGAGTCATATCCTCCCTTGTCTTTTCCTGCTGCCACTGCTCCAAACATAGCAGAACCTAGAGCTGGGGTCTGGTCAGATTCTCCAATAAAGATTTCTTTATTACATACATCTGCATAAATCTGCATCATCATAGAATTTTTCTTAGAAATACCACCACAAGCATATAACTCATCAATTGGAACGCCTGCTTCTTCAAACGTATCCAAAATCATACGTTTACCATAGGCTGTCGCTTCAATCAGCGCTCGATACATTTCCTCTGGCTTTGTAGTAAGAGTCATACCTAACATCATACCAGTTAAGTCAACATCTACAAGACAGGAACGATTTCCATTCCACCAATCCAATGCTACCAAACCACTTTCACCAATCTTTAACGCTTCTGCCTTTTCTGTTAGATATGTAAAGATATTTTTTCCTTCTTTTGCAGCTGCCTCATAATAGGTTGCTGGAACACAGTTTTTTACAAACCATTCAAAATGATCACCCACACAGGATTGTCCCGCTTCGTATCCAAAAAATCCTGGCATAACCCCATCTTCAACCACACCGCACATACCCGGAACTTCTTTTTCTACTTCCGAGCACATAATATCACAGGTTGAGGTTCCAATAATCATTAGCATTTTGTTAGGACCTGTAATGCCAACAGCAGGAACAGCAACGTGAGCATCCACATTGGCTACCGCTACTGCGGTTCCTTTTAAAAGTCCTGTTTTCTTTGCCATTTCTTCCGTCAGTTCACCTGCTTTTGCTCCTTGGGGAAGAATTGTGGTTGATAATTTTTCATCTACTACATGTTCCAGGCGAGGATCTAGGGCTTTGAAAAATTCATTACTTGGAAAACCTTTTTTCTTGTGCCACATAGATTTATAACCAGCTGTACAAGAGTTTCTAGTTTCTACACCTGTAAGCTGCATGGTTACCCAGTCAGCAGCTTCCATGAAGCGATCTGTTTTTTCATATATTTCGGGTGCTTCATCCAAAATTTGCATAATTTTAGGGAACATCCATTCAGAAGATATTTTTCCACCATATCGAGCAAGGAAATCCTCTCCTCTTTCTTCTGCAATCTGATTTAAACGATTAGCCTGAGCCTGGGCAGCATGATGCTTCCATAGTTTCAGCCATGCATGTGGAACACTTTGTAATTCTTTCTGAAAACAAAGAGGTACTCCCTCTTTATCTACTGGAAGCATGGTACAGGCAGTAAAATCGATAGACATTCCAATTACATCTTCTGGACTTACCTTTGATTCCTGAAGTACTGCTGGTATGGTTACTTCTAATACTTCCAGATAATCAGCTGGATGTTCAACTGCCCAATCTGGTTCTAGTCTGGTTCCATCTGGTAAAAATTCTTCCATCACACCATGGGTATACATTTTTGTACTTTGTGCAACTACTTCTCCATTTGATACATCTACTAAAACTGCACGTCCCGACTGGGTACCATAATCAACCCCAATTGAATATTTTTTGCTCATAATTTATCCTCTCTGAATATCCTTATTTATAGGAAATTGAATTCCATCTTAATTCATTTTTCAAATTGCGAAGATTGGTATCTTTATCAATAATAACGCTTTCAATACCCATGGCCTGCGCCCAGTCATCCATTTGTTCCACGGTCAAATCATAAGAAAAGGCTGTATGATGTGCACCACCTGCAAGAATCCAAGCTGCTGCTCCCACTTCTAAATTAGGTTGTGGTGTCCAGAATGCTGTCGCTACAGGTAAATTAGGCATTGGCTTTTCATTTTTCTTACATTCCACTTCGTTGATGATCAAACGGAAACGGTTACCAACATCAATCAGTGAAGTTGCTACTCCACGACCAGTTTTGGATGTAAATACCAGACGAGCTGGATCTTCACGATTTCCCATAGACAAAGGATTAACACGGATAGAAACAGGACCATCTGCAACAGTAGGACATACTTCTAACATATGTGCCTGTAAGATTCCTTCTTTTCCTGGAACAAGATTATAGGTGTAGTCTTCCATAAAAGAAGTACCTTTGGCATCTTTTACGCCCTCTGCCATAATCTTCATCAAACGTACCATAGCTGCTGTTTTCCAGTCGCCTTCTCCACCAAAACCATAGCCTTTTTCCATCAGTCTCTGAATTGCAAGACCTGGAAGTTGTTTTAGGCCGCCTAACATTCCAAAGTGAGTAACCACTGCCTGATAATCTTTTTCCACAAGAAATTGTTCCATACCAAGTTCAATTTGTGCCTGAACAGCAAGATGTCTGCGAAACTCTGCTTCATCTCTACCGTCTAATACCATTACATATTTGCTATAGTATTCTTCTAAAAGAGTATCTACATCTGCTTTGCTTACAGCATCTATATATTTCACAACATCATTTACATTATAATGATCAATTTCCCAACCAAATTTAATCTGTGCTTCTACTTTATCGCCTTCGGTAACTGCTACATTATTCATGTTATCACCGAAACGACAAACACGGATATGTGAAGATTCCATAACACCAATCGCTGTTCTCATCCAACCTGCAAGTTTCTCTTGCACAGAAGCATTTGCCCAATGACCTACAATAATCTTTCTTTCAATACCCATACGGCTAACAATATGTCCATACTCACGGTCTCCATGTGCGGATTGATTTTCATTCATAAAGTCCATATCAATGGTATCATATGGGATTTCTTCATTAAACTGAGTATGTAAATGACACAAAGGTTTTTTATATTCCTGCAGACCCATAATCCACATTTTTGCTGGTGAAAAGGTATGCATCCAAGTGATTACACCTGCGCAGTTTTCATCGGTATTTGCGTCGTTAAATGTTTTTCGAATAGATGCCTGACTAATCAAGGTTGGTTTCAACACTACTTCAAAAGGAAGTTTTTTGCTTGCATTTAAATGTTCTACTATTTTTGCTGAATGTTCTGCAACATTTCTTAAACATTCATCTCCATAAAGGTCCTGTGATCCGGTGCAAAACCAGAATTTGTAATTTTTAGATGGTCTCATAAATCCTCTCTTTCCGCCCTATGGGGCATAAAACTTTAGGTTGTTTCTATTTTTAACACAGAAGATCTTTCGATTACCTGTGTTTCAAACTCATAATTTGCGTCATAAGATGGTAGTTTTATCAATTTCATTAAGTTCTTGGCTGCTTTTGCTCCCAATCGATCCGTTGGATGCGGGATGCTTGTTAAAGGAAGTTCACCTAGTTTTGAAAGCTCGCTGTCGTCAATACCAATCAGCGAAATGTCACCTGGCACTTGAATATTCGATTCCTTTAAAATCGGAATCAAACTAAAGGCAACCTGATCGTTATAGCAAACCATAGCCGTTTGACCCTGCATACGATGTAATATTTTGGCTTTGGATAAATCCAGATTTTTTGTTTCTTCCGTATCCACCCAGATTATATTTTTATCTCCAGTAGGTAACTGTGCCTCTTCCATTGCTTTCCTATAACCACGGTATCTCAAATGTCCCTGTCCATCATCTAGTTTAAAAATCCCACCAATGTTACGATGTCCCATCTGAATTAAGTATTTGGTTGCCAGATATCCTGTTTGTAAGTCGTTGATGGCAACATGAGGAACTGATAGTTGTGGGTAGTAACTGTTAATAAACAGTATGGGGATTTTCCGATTAATTAATTCCTGATATAAAGAAAGATTTGGATTTGGCAGTCCACTTTTCGTAGCTTCCACAATAATTCCTGCTACTTCATCCCTTTTTATAATATCCTCTAAAATACTGCGTTCTCTTTCTACCGTATTGTTGGTAAAAGATATCTGAACCAAATAGCCATGTTCTGATAAGATTTGCTCAATTCCTTGTATCGTCTTTGGAAAAATATATCCATCCACATACGTTGTCACAACTGCAATTCGATTTCTACCAGATAGAGCCGCCTGTCTGTTATCATTGATATAGGTTCCACTTCCTTGGACACGATTCACAAATCCTGCCTCTTCCAGAACACCAATTCCGTGCCGAACGGTTTGTCTGCTCACCTGAAAAATCTTACTTAATTCATTCTCCGACTGTAATTTGTCTCCAGGTAATAAATCCAAGTTCTCGATTCTCTCTTGAACCCAGTGAACAATATCCAGATATCCTGCCATGTGACTCCCCTTTCAAAATTGTTGCATTTGTTTCTTCAATTTATAAAGTTGTACAGTTTCAAAATGTAAGTTGTACTGTTGTACTATCAGCCTTTAAAATGGTGTTTTATTAAGTAATTATTAATTTTAATATAGTACTATTTTTTCAACTTGTCAACTAGCCACACAACTAATTCATACTTATTTCTCCAAGTTGTACATGTACATATCGTGTTGGTTTTCCAAATTTTTTCTAGCAAAAAACTCCCACCATTTTCATGGCGAGAGTTTTAGGTTCTACAATCCTTATCGTTGAGCTGCTACTTTTTCCGCTCCCAAAGTTCCTACCTGCGTTTTCAGGTATTCCTCTGTGTTCAAATATTCTAATTCTTTTTTCGCAGCTGCTAATTTTGCTTCATACTGCATTTCTTGAATAATCGTATTATTTACTGGATTTTCCATAAATGCTTCTACATACGCAATTTTCTTTTTCAGTAAGTTCACTTCAATATTACGTTTGTTTTCTAATCGTTCCTGATACCAATCACTGTTTATAACATGTTCTCTCTTAAAGAGATCACGTACTTCTTTGGAATTTATCGTATGTCCTTCGTAGGTGCCTTCTGCCATAATATAGAGCAATGCTTTTAATGGTGGAATTGCTTCATGAATGCTACCATCTCTCATATAAGCATCTGCTACCTTTTTATGACCGGATGCTATATTTTTCACTCCATCAACAAATGCTTCCAGACTTTGCTTTTCAGGTCTTAAAATTCCTTCATCAAAGACTTTTTCAGGCTCATCAAAGATTTTACCAAGATAACCCTGACAGAAAGATTCAGTAATTCGATATCCTAGTCTACTTGCTGGAATTAATTCACCTTCATATTCGAAATCCTCTATTTTTTCCAAAGATCCTTCTGCAATCAATTTTTGAGGATTACGCTCTTCTTCGGTTAACCTTACCCACAATTCAGGAATTAACATAGAAATATCATGGTCTACTCTAATATTAGGTCCGATATGTCCTGCTGGTGTAGTAAATGCATGATAATCGCCAAGAATATAAGATAGCAGGGCATTATTCATATCATAAATAGGCAAGAGCATATTAAATGGAGCTTTCGTTAATGCTCCTTCGGAACCTGCACCAGTAGTAGATGGTGATTTTCCAGTTAAACTACTGAAATAATCCATGAACAATTCTGGCAACTCCTGATAATGAATTGGGCTATACACACTAAGTGGTAATACTTTTTTCCCATTTTCCAGTGAAGGAGGATTATTTCTACGGCCTGGAAGCATTGCATTGACAGGTTCTAATATCGCCTGATTCATTGGTACTTTTCTTGCAAAATGTGTTCCAATATTTGCAATATATGTTTGAATTGGATTACTAAAATCTGCTCTGGTTTCCAGATATCTTGGGTTTTTGGTTGGTTTACCATCAACGATTCTGGACTCTGAAGAAACAACGCAGTATTTAAAATCACTCTTTAAGAATTCATCAATGTGTTTCTTCACTGGCTCTGTATAAGCTGTGTAACTCATAACATCATCTTTAATCAACTGGACATCTTCTTTTGTTAATGGCTGGAAGTTGGTAATAAATAAGTTGTCACCAGAAAGATCTTTTTCAGCCTGTAAATCATAACCTTTATGAATTGCATCATCTGGACGTTGGAAGAAACGATATTCGCAGTTTTTAGCAAATTTATAACTACCATTTTTATACTCTGGATTTAAATCATGCAATAATTCTGTTGGTAATAGTACGGAAGAGGAAATATCATCTTCCTTTTGAATTTTCTCTGATGGCATAAAGTCCATACGTAATTTGAACACTCTCCAAGCTTCATCATCACTAAATCCAACGCGGAGATAACTTGGGCGAATTTTACGACCATCATATTTGATTTCATGGCCAGGATTTCCATCTAAAATATCAACGGTAAAATGACTTCTCCAGTCTGTTCCCCAGGAAGCTTTGTAAAAACGTTTCACCATAAGAACCAGTGCTTTTACATAATTAGGGAATGATTTTAAAAATTGGTTATATTCATCTGAGTACTTTTCTGATGGTGTCAATAGTTTGATGGTAGAACCAAGAGAACGATTTGGAGATAGAATTGCTCTTGATTTTCCTTCATGTTCTGGACCTGTTTTCCAACGGTTTGTATAATCATAGTCTAAAATCTGCTGAACAAAATCAAGATCTTTCTCTAAATCATGAACATAATAATTTCCATAAATAATAGAGTTACTGATTGACTTTGATATTTCAGATTTACCACCACCAGAAACGGTACATGGTTTATGGCAGAATACGCCCTCCGCTTCTGTAATAACAAGTTTCCAGGTAGGAGTTGCAGGATGCTTTTCTAAATTAAGCTTGTCACCATTTGGTAAAATATATACATTGGATGGCAGAAGTTTTAATTTTTTCACTTCATTCTGATATTCCCATTTTACGACGGTTTCATGAAGATCAAATTCAATGTTTTCTGGAAGATAAATAATATTTTTATAGTTTTTATCAATCCCATAATTATCTGGCATCAGATACATCAGATCCTGATACAGCTCTTTCACTTCTTCAAATGTACGACCTTCTAACGTTTTGTTATCTTTTGCTTTATAACTTTCACCAACATTCAGACGTGTATAAGCAACCGTTCCGCCTGCATGTTCTTCTTCCACATTTCCATATAAATTGGAGGCAAAGCTAATCAATGTTTTTACTTCTTTTTTAGAATATCCATAGTAATTGTCTGCAATAATTGTAACCGCAACACCACTGGTATTTCTACAGGTAAGTTTAAATGCCTGACCATTATTATAGAGTTCATCTTCGCTCTTATAACACATTTGATCTCTACGTTGTCTTTCAGTTGCCTGATCATAGTGTGGAAGACCTACGTCGATTTTACGCAACTTTGGAAGATGAGGTGCTAAAATAACATAGCCTGTATGTCCTGACCATCCTTCCAAATCCAAGCCAGAATCTTTTGAATGAAGACTTGGATCTCCTGCGTTTCCAAATACAGATTCAATAAAATCCAAATTTGAAACCAAAGAACCTGGTGCTAACATTTGAATTTCCATTGTTTTTTCCTTTAAAACCCCTGGTACCTCTGGAGAAACGCAAGGTTTAATTGTTAAGGAAACAAAGGTTTTTGCCTTTTCTCCCTGGCTGGAAGTAAAAGGAAGTTCCATCAAATCATCTGGAGGTGTGAGTGCTGCCTGATATAATTTCACAAAGGTTTCTTTTGGAACTGCTTTCTTATCATCTGGAATCGCAAGTCCACCTTCCGCTATATGGAAAGAACCTTCTGTTGTTCTTCGATCACTTTTAGGATTATTTAGTACACCCTGTTTAATACGATAACTGGTTACATAATCATTATGAAACTCATCTTTATTTGGTGCCAGAGACATTTCTCTTGCAAGACCATAATGATCCAAAACAAATGCCTGTTGTACCACTTTAATCTGATCTTTGCTATCCTTAAAATACTCTGCAAAAAATTGATTGATTCTTTTATTAATCCCAATTTCGTTCACATCAATCAATCTATTTTTTTCCTTAAAATTCTTAATGATATCTTCAAATAAATCAATGAAATAACCACTGTCTCCAAATGAAGCATCATCAAATACTGGTAATCCAAGCGCAGCCAGTTTAAAGTTAATATATTTCACTTTTTCTTCTCTGCTTACATCTGGATTTACATCACCAAAATCAATACCTAGTCGTTTTCTATAATTCATAACTCGTCTCCTTTTTTTATAACTCGTTACCTGTTCTTATGAAATACTAAGATATACGTATAATCTTGTATATTGTATCATATTTTCTGTATAAATGTAAACGCACTTTGCTTTTCGGGCAAAAAAAAACGAGGCAGTTTAGCCGCCTCGCTTATCATCCTTTTTG
>CANRGO010000009.1 GCA_947630125.1 uncultured Lachnospiraceae bacterium
AATTCTGATTTGAGATTTCCTTTGATAATTGATTTAACATACCACAAACAAAGGGATCTTCTAGCATATGTTCTTCATAACGTGCATCATTGGATAAAACGACACAAATAATTTTAGAAGAGTTTTGTGCCAGCAAAACAGCTGCCATGTTTGGTATATAGCCAGACGCTTCTAATTTTTTTTGTACCATAGCAACCGTACGATTTGATATTTTTTTGGTTTTACCGTGGATAACATTGGATATGGTGGCAGTACTTAGGCCCAATTCATTGGCAATATCTTTTATGGTAATTCGATTTTCTTGTGAGTTATTGTTTTTGAGAGGATTCATAAGTTACCTTTCTTTCTGTTCGTTATATTTTTTTAAATACAAAGAATTAAGACATTGACAAATGCCTATATGAATACTATGCTAACATATAGATAACAATCAATATTTTGATTATAAATTATGGAGGAGTATTATGACAAAGGAAAATAAATTAGAAATTGGTTTTTTTCAAAAATATTTAACCCTTTGGGTAGCAATCTGTATGGTAGCAGGAGTGCTTATTGGCAAATTCACACCACAGATTCCCGATTTTTTTAGTAAATTTGAGTACGCAAATGTTTCAATTCCAACAGCAATTTTAATCTGGGTGATGATTTATCCCATGATGATGAAAGTTGATTTTAAGAGTGTTCAACACGTTGGTAAGAATCCAAAGGGATTATATGTAACCTGGGTGGTAAACTGGTTAATTAAACCCTTCACCATGTTTGCCATTTCATCTTTCTTCTTTTATGTAGTTTTTAAAGGCCTTATTCCTGCAGAACTGGGAAAAGAATATCTTGCAGGAGCAGTTTTGTTAGGAGCAGCACCTTGTACCGCCATGGTTTTTGTATGGAGTCAGTTGACAAAAGGAAATCCAGCGTATACCATCGTGCAGGTTGCAACCAATGACTTAATTATATTAATTGCCTTTGTTCCCATTGTTAAGTTTCTATTGGGTGTTAGTAATGTAGAAGTTCCATGGGACACCCTAATTCTTTCAGTTGTTTTATTTGTAGTGGTGCCATTAACATTAGGTATCTTAACCAGAATGTTTGTTACAAAAAAACGAGGTTTGGAATTTTTTGAAAAGCAATTTTTGCCACGCTTTGATCATGCAACCATTGTTGGCTTACTCTTAATGCTTGTTCTATTGTTCTCTTTCCAGGGAGAAACAATACTGAATAATCCTTTGCACATTTTACTGATTGCAGTTCCATTAACGATTCAGACCGGTTTTATTTTCTTTCTTGCATACACAATAGCACGAGTTTTAAAATTGCCTCATAATATAGCGGCACCAGCGGGAATGATAGGTGCATCTAATTTTTTTGAATTATCTGTAGCTGTAGCCATTGCCTTATTTGGAATGGATTCTCCAGCAGCGCTTGCAACTGTGGTGGGAGTGTTAACAGAAGTTCCAATTATGTTAATTCTTGTAAAAATTGCAAACAAGACTACCAACTGGTTTCCGGCAAAATAAGGTGAAAGTCATTTTTTTTATATTGTAATTTTCCTTCTTTTTGCAATTTTGATAACTCAGCAGAGAGGGCACTGCGATCTACACATAAAAAATCAGCAAAGCCTTGTCTGTCAAAAGGAAGCAGTATATGATTGCTTTTATTTTTAGAAGCCAATATAGACAAATAAGCAAGTATTTTATCTCGGAGACTTCGTCTGGATAATACCTCTATTTTTTCAACCAATAATACATTTTTCATAGAAACAATCTGTAACATATTGTGAATAAGATTTTGATGTAAATCACAATAGTTGTCACAGGGTGTTTCTATTTTTTTGGGATCTAAGAAAAGGATTATTGTTTGCGTTACAGATAGTACACGTATGGTTGCAAAAGGCATTAAAGAGAAAGCAAAGGATTCACCAAAGAGATCACCAGGTTCTAACAACTCCATAAGACTTCGATTTCCATAAAAATCATCCTGAACAATCTGAATATTGCCTTCTAAAACAATTCCGATTTTTTCTATTTTTTTCTGGCTTTCAAAGATAGTATCCCCTTTTTGAAACATGGAAATTCCAGTACTGAGACAAGAAAGCAGATTATCCAAGGCGGATATTGGAATGTTGAAGAAGAGAGGGTTTTTAATTAAAATCGGAGTATATTCTTGAAAGATGGTTGCTGTCATATCGTTCACCTCGTAAAATTATTTGAAAATGTTGTAAAAACAACATACTTATTGCATACATCATAGTAAAATTCTAAAAGTAAGTCAACATAAAACCAAAAGGAGAACTGTTATGAATATATATTTTGATCGAAAGGACACACTTCATCAACTGATTTTAAAATACCCACAAGCACTTGATTTACTGATTAGTGCAGGCCTTGATAATTTAAAAAACACAGCTATGTTGGAGACATTAGGAAAAACGATAACCTTAGAACAGGCGTTATCAATGAAAAAATTAAATGTTGATACATTTGAAGAAAAATTAGTGGAAACGATAGAAGCAAATACCAACCATGCGGATTCCACCCTTGGTCCAAAAAAGGAAACCAAGGATGCTACTTGCTCGATTTCTGGTGTTTTACCTTGTCCTATAAGAATTCCTTTGTTAGAAGGATTTGAGAACTGGCTACAGACACAAGAGGAGTCTGTTAGGGATGGCGTGGACTACCAGTTGCAAGCAGCTTCTATGGGGGTAGATTTTATTAAAGAGCAGGTGAAACATTCTAAATCTGCCGATGTTTTAGCAGATTTATTTATATCAGCAGGTTTTGATTTGTTTTTTGATCAGGAATTAATTGGACGCTACAAAGAAGAGGGAATCTTTAAGGATTTAACCACCTGGAAACAGTATCATCCAGATTTTGAAAACGACAAGATATCTTTAAAAGACCCAAAAGGTCAGTATTCCATGATTGCTGTTGTTCCAGCTGTATTTTTGGTAAATCAGGAAGAACTGGGTGATCGGAAGAAGCCAGAAAGTTGGGAGGATATTCTAAGCCCTGAGTTTGAAAATTCTGTATCGCTACCAATCGGAGATTTTGATTTATTTAATGCAATTCTTCTAAATATTTATAAAAAGTATGGTGAAGAAGGAATTAAGAAGCTTGGAAAAAGTCTATTACAGAGTATGCATCCATCGGAGATGGTGAAATCACATACCAAAAAAATAAATAAACCAGTGGTAACAATCATGCCATATTTCTTTACGAAAATGACAAAACGTGGTGGTCCAATGGTAGCTTTCTGGCCAAAGGATGGAGCAATAATCTCGCCAATCTTTATGCTTTCAAAAGCTGCCAGCGAAAAACAACTGGGACCATTTATCGATTTCTTTTCGTCAAAGCCAGTCGCTGAAATCCTTTCTCATCAAGGTTTATTTCCAAGTGTTCATCCAGAAATTGATAATTTGGTAGAGAAAGAAAACCCATATATGTGGCTTGGCTGGGATTATATTGAACAACATAATATAGGCACATTAATTAAAGAATTAGAGTCTATATTTCATCAAAGTGTAGCACTATAAAGCTACCGATTCTTAAGAAAGGTTTGGATATTGAGATGAATTTAATTACATTTTCAGGACCGCCCTCATCGGGGAAAACATCTGTTATTTTGAAAACCATACAAGCACTGAGACAACAAGACTTAAAGGTTGGAGTTGTAAAATTTGACTGTTTATATACAGAAGATGATGTGCTCTATGAAAAAGCGCAGGTACCAGTAAAAAAAGGTTTAAGTGGAGGCCTTTGCCCGGATCATTATTTTGTTAGTAATATTGAAGAAGTGGTAGAATGGGGCGTAAAAAATACACTGGATGTATTAATTACAGAAAGTGCAGGTTTATGTAATCGCTGTTCTCCATATATTAAAGAAATCAAAGCAATCTGTGTAATTGATAATTTAAGTGGTGTAAACACACCAAAGAAAATAGGACCATTGCTGAAATCAGCAGATATTGTCGTGATTACAAAAGGAGATATAGTATCTCAAGCAGAACGTGAAGTATTTGCAAGTCGAATTAGCGCGGTTAATGCTCAGGCGATTGTGATGCATGTAAATGGTCTTACGGGGCAGGGTGCTTATGAACTTAGTACCTTAATGGTAGAAGATGAAAAGCAAATAAACACTGTTAAGGGAATGGAACTTCGATTTTCCATGCCTAGTGCTCTTTGCTCCTATTGTCTTGGTGAAAAAAGAATCGGCGATGAATATCAAATGGGTAATGTTAGAAAAATGACAATGTAAAGGAGAATGCATGATTACAAAAGAACAATTACAAAAGTTATCCATTCAAGAAGTATTAACACGTTATCCTTTTGTGCTTACCTATCTTGAAAACAATAAAATCAAAGTGGAGGGTTATGAAAGCCTTACATTTCATGAATTTCGAAATCAGTTTGAAGAACATGAATTAGAAGAATGGGCGATGGATTTATCAAAACTGGAGGAAGAACTCATCGTATTTATATCACAGATGTTGGAATTTTTAGGTGAAACAGAGAACAGCGTGGATAGCCTTACAATACTTCCAGGACAAGATAAATCGGGAAACCCAGAAACCTTTGAAATGCTTACTATCCGTAAAAGTGAAATCATTGCGATTGTAGGTCCTACTGGATCTGGAAAATCGAGATTATTAGCAGATATCGAATGGACAGCCCAGCATGATACGCCTACAAAAAGAGGAATCTTAATCAATGGAGTAACACCAGATAAAAAATGGAGATTTTCAAGTAGTAATAAATTGGTGGCACAGCTATCCCAAAACATGAATTTTGTCATTGATTTATCTGTGGGAGAGTTCATTGAGCTGCATGCTAAGAGTCGTCTGGTAGAACAGGAGGAAGAGGTTGTTAGTAGAATTGTTGACGCGGCCAATTATCTGGCGGGTGAAAAATTTGATTTAAATACTCCAGTCACAGCATTAAGTGGAGGACAATCCAGAGCACTTATGATTGCAGATACTGCAATCCTCTCCAAATCTCCGATTGTGTTAATTGATGAGATAGAAAATGCAGGGATTGATCGAAAGAAGGCATTAAAGCTATTGGTTGGGGAAGAAAAAATTGTGTTAATAGCAACCCATGATCCAACACTTGCACTGATGGCAGATAAACGTATGGTTATAAAGAATGGTGGTATTTTAAAAATACTAGAAACTTCCAAAGAAGAAAAAGAAGTACTCATTACATTGGAAGAGATGGATACGAAAATTCAGGCACTCCGCAGTAGCTTGCGAGCTGGAGAAGTGATTAAAAACATAGAATAATAGACAGGAGAAATTTTAAAATGCATGATGGATGTTCAGGTAGTTTTACAGATGGAGTACAAGTAATTCAGAAATTAAGAGGTATGGGATTTTCAAATCAACCTATGCCCATGTCTATGTGGATAGACTGTAGTTGTGAAAATCAATTTGAAATGGAAACCTTTGAAGACAGGTGCCCCCACTGTGGTATGATTTATGGGGTAACACCTTGTCATGCTTTTGATCCTGCTAATGTAATGCCAGCAGGGAAAGAACTATAGTTCATAATGACAGCCTTTTTATGATATGCTAAAATGAGTTTACTAACTATGTAGCATAGAAAAAGGAGTCATCACCATATGATGTTGAAACAGAATAAAAAAATCTTACTAATTGCCACTGGAGGTACGATAGCATCAAAAACTTCTGAGACAGGTTTGACACCTCAGATGACACCAGAAGAGATTTTAGAACTAGTTCCTGAAATCAATGAAATTTGTCAAGTGGAAGTGATACAACTGTTTTCCTTAGATAGCACCAATATAAGTCCAGCACATTGGCTTGCCATGGCGGGTTGTGTGAAGGCTCATTATAATCAATATGATGGTTTTGTCATAACCCATGGTACAGATACTTTAAGTTATTCCGCTGCAGCACTTTCTTATTTAATACAAAATAATCGGAAGCCTGTGATTTTGACTGGATCACAAAAATCAATTTTTAATAAAGATACAGATGCCAGAAGAAATTTAATTCAGAGTTTTCAATTTGCGACCAGTAATCAGGCTTGTGGAGTGCATGTGGTTTTTGACGGAAAAGTTATGATTGGAACAAGAACCAGAAAGGTACGTACCAAAAGTTATAATGCGTTTTCTGTAATAGACTATCCAGAAACAGCAGTGTTTCACGATCAGAAACTTATATTTTATTTAAATGAGATAATGCGCAATGAGCCATGTAAAATTTATGATACTCTGAATGCAAAAGTTTTTGTTTTAAAATTAGTTCCTGGAATAAGTGCGGATATATTTACCTATCTGGAACAACATTATGATGGTGTTGTGATTGAGAGTTTTGGAGTGGGTGGATTACCAATTTATGAAATCAGTGAGTTCGCCCAGGCGCTGGAAAGCTTTATTGGAAAAAATAAAACCGTCGTAATTACAACTCAAGTGCCACACGAAGGCAGTGATATGGATGTTTATCAAGTTGGTTTTCAAATGAAACAAAAACTAGGACTGATGGAAGCCTACAGTATGACGATAGAAGCCGTAGTGACAAAATTAATGTGGATCCTTGGTTTAACCAAAGACCCACAAGAAATTCGAAGACTTTTTTATACGCCGATCCAAAAAGATTTAATTGAATAGTGATAATTGATAAGGAGAGGATCATTTCACATCTCGAAATGCCATAAGTAGATTTTCTACTAACTGGACGAGGATGGAGGGGATTCTCTCTTCGTATATGGTCTCGCGGCACATGACTGGATAATCGGTTATAATTCCATCAACTCCCATGTTAACCAGCCGCTGTACATCACGTTTTGAATTTACAGTCCAGCAAAAAATTCGTTTTCCAGATGCATGTACTAATTGAATCAGCTCTTCGGAGATAAAGGTGGTATTAATTACAATGGTATCAGAAACATCATCCATTGCAAAGGAACCATAAGCAAAACGAGCCAGCAAACCAGTGGCAATGGATTTGTTCTTGGCATGTACGGCTTCGATGGTTTTTGCATGAAAAGAGGAGATAATCACATGTTGTTCCATGTTGTATTCTTCTACAATTTTAACAACTGATTCCGCTAAATCAATCTCATTATTATATGCAGGCTTCAACTCTATTTTCAAATCTATATCGGTTCCACATAATAACAAAACTTCTTGTAAGGTAGGAACCGTTTCATGCTGAAATTCCTTCGAAAACCAAGAACCAGCATCCAATTCCTTTACTTCATTTAGCGTCATCTTATAAATATAACCATCTGTATCCGTGGTACGCTTCGTGTTTTTGTCATGCATTAAAACAACTTCTCCATCTTTTGTAAGCTGTACATCGATTTCCACACGATCAGAACCCGCATCCATTGCGGCCTGTATGGCTGACAACGTGTTTTCTGGTGCCTTTGAGGATAAGCCACGATGTGCAATCACTTCGGGAGCTGTTTCAGTGTAAACAGAGGTAAGTTTAAATTTACCATTTTGAAAAAATGTTTTTGTTGTGAGGGATATGAGTAACATAAAAAGAAAAAAGAAAACAAGAGCAACCATGTACCTTCTATTTGGTTTCTTTTCTTTCGATTTTATATAAATCGAAGGATTTGAACCATTTTTTCTAAATTCATATAATTTAACAGCAGCGAAAACACTGATAATACTAGTTAAAGTTGAAATAATATAGAGGCTGATGCTATTAATACTATTTAAAACAGTAAGTGCATAGCCGTAAGCTGTTTCCCCTGGGTTAATTAAGGAAATGATGGTTGCCAGTACACCAATTAATAAAAAGTATGCAATCACTGGGAAAATCAGCCCAATCATAAATAGAAAAACTAATATACGTAGATTTTTAAACCAATCCTTCATAAACAAGCGAAAGCCAGAAAGGAAGGCTTTTTGAAAGGGTATCTGATCTATGAAAATGCTTGGATAAACGAAAATGCTTATAATCTTTAAAAGTAGAAGTAAAAAAAAGATAATTAAGAATACATTTTTTGTGTGATCCTTTAACATCTGATCCAGGTGATAACGATAATAAAGGGAGAAGAGTGTATACCAATGAAGAATTGGATACATAGCAATCACCATGATTTTACCAATATGTGTTTGTGCCTTTAAACCAGAATGTAAGGTATGAATGCTTCCTTTTAACAGACTTGCCAGCGTGTAAATCTTTTGGTCAGATGCCAGTGTAATTAGACTGACAGACTGAAACAAAGAAAGTAAGAGATGAAAACTTAAAAGCATAACAGATGGAATTATCACAAGTGGATTTGAGATAATTTGTTTCCAATTTCGATCGGTAATATAAAAATATCCATTCATATTAAGAATCCACTGAAAGCATCTACTAAAAAGTGGGTAAATCAAAAAGCCAAGAATAATTTCGTAAAAGAAAACAAACATTACAGCCAGATTACTTTTTTTTCGAAATTCATTCCAGAAAAAATGTGGAAAACGAAAACGGAGGTAGTCAAGAAAATTACGCATTTTATAGGCTCCTTGTTTTTTAATTTTTTGTCATGAATCTTACTTGTATTTTACACTTTTTTTTCTGTTTTTACCATTGAAATATTGTTTTTTTGATAGGAAAGATAGATGTCTTATGCTAAAATAAAAATTAAGTATATAGTTTTAAAAATGGGGTAAAAAAAGGAGAGTTATTATGATTTGGCAGGGGATAATTAAGGGGAGTCAAGGTTTTTTTATAGGAACGAAAAACACAAGCTATTTATTACAAGTTACAAAGTTCGGACATCTGGAACATATTTATTATGGACCTGGCTTACAGAAGGCATATTTTTCTCAGGCACTTTATGAAGAACAAGCAGAATTAGAGGCATTATTTACTTCCATGGCACATAAGAATACGGTACAAACGGGATGCAGTGTAAATTACAGTAAGAGTAGTGACACCTATTCCTTAGAGCATATGTGTTTGGAATGGTCAGGAGTTGGAAGTGGAGACTATCGAAACAGTCCTTTAGAAATGAAGATGCCAAATGGAAGTTTTGTGCATGATTTTATCTATCAAGACTATGAAATAAGAAAAGGGACGGTAACGCTTGAGGACTTGCCTTCAGCTTACGCAGACGAAGACAGTGCGACATCATTGCTTCTTCATTTGATGGATGAGACCAATGGAACAAAGCTTACCTTGATTTACACTGCTTTCGAACAAACAGATGTCATTACCAGAAGAGTAGTGATAGAAAATACAAGAGAAGAAACCTTGGTTTTAAGAAGAGCATTAAGCATGAGTCTAGACATTCCAAATCGAGACTATAGCATCACAACGTTTGATGGTGGGTGGATTAAAGAAGCTCATAAACATCAGCGTGAAGTGAGCCATGGTACGTTTGTGAATTCTTCCACCACTGGAAGCAGTAGTAACAAACATAATCCAGGCATTTTACTTTCAGAGAAAACTGCGACAGAGGATAGAGGTTATGTGTATGGATTTAACTTGGTTTATAGTGGGAATCATTATTCGGCCGTAGAACTTTCCGCAGATCAGTTAGTTCGTATCCAAATGGGAATCAATGGTCATTGTTTTGAGTGGGAACTTAAGAAAAACCAATGCTTTTCCACACCAGAAGTAGCAATGAGCTTTAGTGAAGATGGCTTTAATGGATTAAGTCATCACTTCCATGACTTTATATCTGAGCATATTGTGAGAGGAGACTGGAAGAAAAAAGAAAGACCTGTAAAGGTAAATAATTGGGAAGCCTTTTTCTTTGATTTTACAGAAAGCAAATTATTAAGTCTGGCAAAAAAAGCAAAGGATGTCGGAGTTGAACTGTTTGTTCTGGATGATGGATGGTTTGGAGAGCGGAACTCGGACAAAGCAGGACTTGGTGATTATCAGGTTAATCGTAAAAAACTACCTTCTGGCCTGGATGGTTTTGCAAAAAAAATTGAAGACATGGGCATGTTATTTGGCTTATGGTTCGAGCCTGAAATGATTAATGAAGACAGCAATCTATATCGAGAACATCCAGAATATGCAGTTGTTATACCTGGGAAACCCCCAACCCTTGGACGAAATCAAATGGTTTTAAATCTTTGCAAAAAAGAAGTGCAGGATTATATAATCGAACAGGTTGGAAGGATTCTAGACCATGCAAAAATATCCTATGTAAAATGGGATATGAACAGGCATATGAGTGATATATTTTCTGAAACCCTTGTAAATCAGGGAGAATTTTACCATCGATATATGTTGGGGCTCTATCGCGTTCTTGGGGAAATTTTTTATACAAGACCACATATTCTTTTGGAAAGTTGTTCCAGTGGAGGAAATCGATTTGACTTAGGGATGCTTTGTTTCTCCCCGCAAATATGGACCTCTGATGATACCGATCCAATTGAACGACTTAAAATTCAAAGTGGACTTTCTTATTTATACCCACCATCCACAATGGGAGCTCATGTTTCCAGTGCACCTCATCAGCAGACCATTCGGGAAACCACACTTGCAACAAGATTTAATGTAGCATCTTTTGGTTGTTTGGGTTATGAACTTGATTTGAAAACACTGAGTCCAGTTGAAAAGAAAGAAGTAAAGGAACAAATAATTTTCTATAAGAAATATAGAAAAACATTTCAGTTTGGGGAATTTTCCAGAATTGAAAATATAAAAACCAACAAAGTACAGTGGCAGGTAAAAGAAAAGGATTCTAGTCTTTTGATTACTGGATTTTATCAAACATTGTCTGAAGCGTCAGAGGGCTTTGACTTACTTCGAGTTGAAGGTCTCCCATCTGAAGAAAAATACCAGGTAGTAACCAAGCCCCAAAGTATTTACATTAAGAAGTTTGGTGGTTTGGTGAAACATATGCTACCAATTCATGTGAAATCAGACGGATTAATTCTTAGAACAGCCAATCGATTATATTGCTTAGAGGAAGGTGTGGAACACTATCTTACTTCAGGGGCAGCCTTAAAGCATGGAATTTTATTAGAAAATCAGTTTTTAGGAACAGGATACCAAAAGGAAGTTAGACTTTTAGGAGATTTTGGAAGTAATATATATGTAATAGAAAGGGTGCAATAGACATTATGAACTATTAAATAGAAGTAAACAGACAAGGAGAAGTAAAAGATGGATAACAAACGAAATCGTTATGCTTTTGGACTTGGAACAATTGGAAGAGATATGTTGTATTCTCTGGTTAGTATGTATTTGTTATTTTATTTAACGGATGTGCTTGAAATCTCAACCAATGCATTATGGTGGATAACAGCGATTATGGTAGTCTGTCGTGTATTCGATGCATTGAACGATCCAGTCATGGGAGTAATTGTTGATAACACAAAAAGTCGATTCGGGAAATATAAACCATGGATCGCTATAGGAGCATTTAGCTCTGGTCTTATAACAATTCTCTTATTTCTTGATTTTGGTTTGACAGAAAGTAAGTTTATCCTTGTGTTTGCTTTTATTTATCTACTTTGGGGTGTAACCTTTACAATCAATGATATTAGTTATTGGTCCATGCTTCCTTCTTTAAGTTTGGACCAGAAAATGAGAGAAAAAATTGGTGCATTTGCAAGAATCTGTGCCAATATAGGTTTGTTTTTCGTTGTTGCCGGTATTATGCCAATTACAAAAAGTCTGGGAGAGATTTTTGGAAGTCTGCAAAAAGGGTATCTGGCCTTTGCAATTATCATTGTCTGTGTCATGTGGATTGGGCAGTCAATCACCTTGTTCGGTGTGAAGGAACGGGTAACGACTAAGGAACAGGAACATACAACATTACGCCAGATGGTGGGTGTTATTTTTCAAAATGATCAGTTGCTTTACACAGCTATTTCCATGGCACTATTTATGATTGGCTATGTCACAACAACCAGTTTTGGTCAATATTTCTTTAAATATGCCTATGGAAATGAAGACATGTACCCTGTTTTTGCAGGACTATTAGGGGTATCGCAGATATTGGCACTATTATTTTTTCCTTTAATTAGTAAAAAAATGGAACGGGCAAAATTTTATTTACTTTCCACAATTTTAGTAATTCTTGGGTATGTTGTATTTTTCGTTGCGCCAGTAACAAATATGGCTTTTATTGGACTTGCTGGAGTACTACTATTTGTTGGAGAAGCATTTATTCAACTTCTGATGCTTATGTTTTTAGCAGATGCAGTAGAGTATGGTTTTTGGAAGTTAGGGAAAAGAAATGACAGCATTACATTTGCGATTCAACCTTTTATTAATAAAATAGGAGGAGCAATTGGTAGTGGGGTAGTAAGTGTCACCATAATTATATCTGGGATTAAAGATGCAAAGAGTGCAGTAGATGTTACAACAAAGGGTCTTTGGATTATGAAGTCTGCTATGCTGCTGTTTCCACTTATCTGTATTGTAATTGGTTATTTCATATATCGTTTTAAATATCGCATTGATCAAACGTTATATAATCGTATTATTGAGGAGTTAAGAGAAAGGGGAGATTTCATTGAAGAAGATTTCGAAACCCCAGATCGGTAATCACTCAACGATTAAAGAAATATGCAGCAATCCGATTGGCCATGATATCGTAAAAAAATTATTGTTACAATTAAAGATGCAAAGTAAATGGATTAAAAATCCTGTTGTGGGTCTTATTCGTATTGGTTTTATAAGAAAGATTCTGAGAAGAAAAGTAGAGGATGGCTTTTTTGAAGCGTTTTTTCACTTGTTAAATCAAGAATTGACTCCATATAAAGGAACCAGTGCAGAAAACAGAGAAAAAATCTGGTGGAAGGAAGCTATTTTTTATCAGATATATCCTCGGAGTTTTTGTGATTCTAACAAAGATGGAATCGGTGATCTGGGAGGAGTTCTAGAAAAACTGGATTACTTAAAAGAACTTGGAGTGGATGTAATTTGGCTTTCGCCGGTTTATGACTCTCCAAATGATGATAATGGGTATGATATACGGGATTATTTTAATATACTATCAGAATTTGGAACTATGGAGCAGTTTGACTGTTTGTTGAAAGCAATCCATGATAAAGGAATGAGACTTATTATGGATCTGGTTGTTAATCATACTTCGGATGAACATCCTTGGTTTCAAATGGCACTTAAGGATCCACAATCGAAATACCGAGATTATTATTTTCTGAGAACAGATCAAAATAACTGGACATCCTTTTTTAGCGGAAGTGCCTGGAATTATTATGAAGAGCAAAAATTGTATGGCTTACATCTGTTTTCTAAGAAACAAATGGATTTAAACTGGGAAAATAAGGAATTACGAGAAGACATCAAACAGATGATTCGATGGTGGCTTGCAAAGGGTGTGGATGGATTTCGTATGGATGTGATTAATTACATTTCAAAAGAAGAAAATCTACCAGACGGGGACAAAACCATTGGTTCCCTGATGGGGTATTACGGAATCGAAAAGTACTTTTACGGACCCAAACTTCATATGTACTTACAAGAAATTAGAAAAGAAGCCTTTGAACCATTTCAGGCATTCTCTGTTGGAGAAATGCCTGGAATTGGACAGGAAATGGGAAAACTTCTTACTGGTAAAAATCGAAGGGAACTGGATATGTTTTTTTCCTTTGACCATCTTGAAAATCCTGGTAAGGTTCGTTTTGATGACTATTCTTATGATTTAAATTATTTAAAAGAGTATCTTATGGACTGGAATCAAAATTACTCCAGCGTTTGTCAGCTTAGCTTATTTTTTAATAATCATGACAACCCCAGATTTATTTCCAAGATAACAGATGATTGTAGTCATCATAAACTCATAGCAAAGTTACTTGCAGTTATTCAATTCACTCAAAAGGGAACCCCTTTTATCTTTCAGGGCGATGAACTTGGGATGACAAATAGCAAATTTCAACATATCAGTGATTTTCGGGATATAGAAAGTCTTAATTTGTATCAGGAGCTAGTGAAGGAAAAAGGTGAGGGGGAGGTTCTTCGGATTTTAAATGCAGGCAGCAGAGATCAGGGAAGAGGAGTTATGATCTGGAATGAACATCAATATGCAGGATTTTCAGAGAAGCAGCCTTGGATTTGGCCACAGGAGCAACCTGTTGTAGCTTCAGTAGAAGAGCAGAAAAAAGATCAAAACAGTGTTCTTGTGTTTTATCAAGATTTATTACACTTCCGAAAAGATAACGATACATTGCTTTATGGGGATACTTATTTTTATGGAAAACATAAGAAAAATATATTTGCCTATCGCAGAGCAGATCAATCCAAAAGCTTATATATTCATTGTAATCTATCGAAGCAGGAACAAATTTTTAAAACCTATTATCCTGTTAAAACCCTTCTATTTTCTAATTATGAAACTTTGAAGGCTGACAGAATGAAACCCTATGAAGTAAGGGTTTATGATTGTGAGTAAATATTAGGAGTAAAGAAAGCGTGGAGTACTAACCAATAGAGATATAATCTCTTTATGGAGAAGTTCTCACACGCTTTTTTAAGTTAATTCTTGTGATAAGTAGGATGTTTCATTTATTCAGTAGAAGGGAATGCTTGTAAGGACAATACATTATCAGAAGTCGTAAAACTAATGGTAATCATAATTCCTGAACTATTGGCAGCACCATAACATAAGAGACGTTACCATCTTTGTACTTTGGAACTTGATTCATCAGATCGCCATCAGGTCATTCAGTAGAGCCAAAGGAAACTTCTTCCCCTTCTTTCGTTTTAAAGACAACCGTTTCTCCATCAATATCTACCTCTGTACCATCCTCAGACTGGCTATTGATGATGCTTTCGGTAACTTGTTCGGATACTTTTTCGGATATTGAATCTAAGATACTTTTTCCACATCCACTGATTAAGATTGTTAGTAAAGCAAATACCAAATTTTGCTTATTTTTAATTGTTTACATTTTTGATAACATTTAATTTACATACTTTAGAATTGCAAGAATGAGTCCAACCAAACAATAGATACCAAATAAGAAACTTACCAGTTGCACCAGTAAACCAATAACAGGTACAAATGATAAAAAGGCTAAAACAAAAGAAACTACGATGCTGGCAACAATATAGATAACGATCGCGATGATTAAGGTGTTTACCTGATTCTTAGTTACCTGATTATTAAGTGGAAAGTATTTATTTAAGTCCATCTTTAAGTCCTCCTTTCTTAAGTTCTTAAAATAAAAAATCTATTTCTTTTAAATTATGATTAGTAATAACTATTAAGACAAAATTATTATACAATTTATCGCTTTCATTTGCAATATATGATAAAATAAATAAAACAAATCATCAGAAAGGTGGCAAATTGTATGTCAATTATGGGAGCTTTTATGGTTCCACATCCACCCATCATCATAGAGGAAATCGGACATCGTAGGGAAAAGGGGATTGAACCTATTATTAATGCATATGCTGAGGTTGCAAATTTAATTTTTGAATTGCAACCAGAAACAATCGTCTTTATTTCGCCTCATAGTACCAGTTATTCGGACTATTTTCATATTTCTGGTGGATTAACAGCCAAAGGAAATTTTGGAGAATTTGGGCATCCAGAATTAGGGTTTCAAAAAGAAATTGATCAATCTTTTGTCTCGATGCTTCATCAATATTGTCAGGAACACTATTTTCCAGCTGGGACTTTGGGTGAAAAAAATGCTGTGTTAGATCATGGAATTATGGTACCCCTATATTTTTTTGAACAGAAATATAAAACATTTCAGATCGTTATGATTAGTGTTACAAACGAATCTTATGAGACTCATTACCGCATGGGTGAAATTATACAGGAAGTATCCAAACAATTGGATAAGAAAATAGTCGTTGTAGCAAGCGGAGATTTATCACATAAAGTAAATGATCATTCTCCCTATGGATTTCACTTTTCAGGTCCACGGTATGATGAAAAAATTATGGAAATTATGGAACATATGGAATTTCAGGACTTATTTGATTTTTCAAAGGAATTTTGTGAATCAGCAGCAGAATGTGGTCATCGTCCATTTGTATGCCTCGCAGGATCTTTAAATAAGAAGGAACTGACATGTCCGCTTACTGCTTATGCATCGCCCTATGGTGTTGGGTATGGCATTTGTGCCTATCTTGTAACAGATGATAATGTGAAGCGTAACTTGATGGACCGATCAAAGAATATACATGAGCTTGAAGTAAGGCATTTAGAAACAAAAACAGTAGTAGATGAATATGTGAATCTAGCACGTAGTTCCTTGCATTATTTTTTGCTGACTCATAAAAGACTGCCCGTGAAAGAAACTTTTTTAGAAGAAATGCTTAAAAGTAAAGCAGGGGTCTTCGTGTCCATAAAAAAAAGAGGTGTTTTAAGGGGATGCATAGGAACTATTGAGGCCAGACAAAACTCTATTGCAGAAGAAGTTATTGAAAATGCCATACAGGCAGGAATTAGTGATCCAAGATTTCCACCAGTGAAACCCCATGAATTAGATGAACTTGAGTTTTCCGTGGATATTCTTCAGCCTGCAGAAACAATTGATACAATTTCAATGTTAGATCACAAAAAATTTGGATTAATCGTTCATAATGAGAAAAAACGAGGGGTTTTATTACCGAACCTTGAAGGGATTCAGTCAGTATATGAACAATTAGAACTAGCACTTAAAAAGGCAGGAATAGAAGAGCATGAGGAATATCAAATGGAGCGTTTTCTTGTAGAACGTCATAGTTCATAGAAAGCATAAAAAACCTAATTGTGTAGTTTTCAGAAATGTGATAAAATTATCTCAATATCAGAATAAAATAGAGCAATTCGATTTATAGTCACGCAATACGTGATATTGCTCGAGTATAACAATTAAGGAAGACAAAATGCGTGACGAAATCTGATTAGGATCAAGAGAAAAAATGGAGGGGTAGAGATGAATCATTTAAAAGTGAAGACGAAGATGTTCCTATTGGTGGGAATGGTCCTTGTTATTATGCTAATTAGTGCAGTGATAACATTGGAAAGCCTGGTAGAAGTAAACAATAAATCATTGGATAATTTGGAGGTAAAGATTCGAAGTGATTATGATCAGGCAATTAAAGAACAAGTAGAAACTGTAATCACCTTAGTAGATACGGTATACAAGCAATATGAGGCTGGAGTGTATACAGAAGCAGAAGCCAAAAAAGTTGCAGCAGATTTGGTTCGAGAACTTCGTTATGGAGCAGAAGGTTATTTTTGGATTGATACCTATGATGGAACCAATGTTGTTTTATTAGGAGGAGATACAGAGGGCACCAATCGTTATGATATGAAAGATGCCAATGGTTTTGAACTGATAAAAGGTATTATTGCAGCTGGTAAAGCAGGCGGCGGATATACTGATTATATGTTTCCGAAAGCTGGTGAAGATATACCTTTGCCAAAACGTAGTTATTCTATGGCTTATGAAAATTGGGAATGGGTTATTGGTACTGGTAATTATACAGACTATATTGATGATGTTGTGGCACAGACTGCAACAGAGTTTCGTAATGTCTTAGTTAGTAAAATGCTTATGTATTTAATCGTAGCACTTATATTTTTTGTTCTTATTGTAATCTTTGGAATTGCAATTTCAACTAATATTTTCTCTGCCTTGAAAAGGGTGGTTGAAAATATTCAGCGAATTGCAAATGGTGATTTATCAGAACCATTACAGCAGAAGATGCTTCAGAGAAAAGATGATTTTGGAATTCTGGGACGTGCAATGGAAGAAATGCGTGTTCAAATGCATACCCTTATTAGTGAGGTGAAAAATGAATCTGATAATATCAACGAAGTTGTTTATGGAATTAAACAAAATGTAATGGAATTAAATGGGGATATCAGTGAAGTATCTGCAACAACAGAACAATTATCGGCAGGTATGGAAGAAACAGCTGCTTCTTCACAGGAAATCAGCGCTATGAGTCATGAAATTGAAGAGGCAACCAAGAGTATTGCTGTGCGTGCGCAGGAAGGCGCAGATCAAGCAATTCAAATCAGGGAGAGAGCTGAAAAGACCAATATTGAGACCAAGTCAAATCGTACAAAAACAGCGGCAATTCAAACTGAAATTCAACTTAGCCTTTCAAAAGCTTTAGAAGATGCTAAGATTGTTGCAGAAATAGAACAATTGGCAGAATCCATTATGAACATTACCAATCAGACCAATCTTCTTGCTCTAAATGCATCCATAGAAGCCGCTCGTGCAGGAGAAGCCGGAAAAGGATTTGCAGTTGTTGCAACAGAAATCAGAAATTTGGCTGAGCAATCTAAGAATACCGTTATTCACATTCAGGATGTTACAAAGAGTGTTACAGAAGCGGTTTATAATCTTACAAAGGATTCCAGCCGATTGATGGATTATGTTTCTACTGATGTTGAAAATAGCTATAATTTATTGGAAAAAATGACAGACTCTTATAAAGATGATGCGGAATATGTAAGTTCTTTGGTTACTGATTTCTCAGCGACCAGTGAAGAATTACTAGCTTCTATTGAAGGTGTTATTACTGCGATCAAAGAGGTAAGCGTGGCAGCACAAGAAGGTGCAAGTGGTACTTCAAACATTGCTGAAAAGACAGTTGGTATCTCTCATAAATCATCAGAAGTACTAGAAATATCAAAAGTTGCAGGAGATGTAGCAGATAAATTAAAAACAGATGTAGGACGTTTTGTAATCTAAGGGGATATTTATAGTATGCATAAATGATTGGAGCGGTATACGAAAGTTGCCGCTCCATTTTATTAATTTATGAAATAATATTAATTATTTTATAAATTTAGGATAGGCAGTCTCTTGGTAACATGATACTATAAAACTACAATTACAAGGAAAGGAGAACACAAATGAGTGATGTAAGAAAAGAAATTTACCTGGCAGGTGGTTGTTTTTGGGGAACAGAAAAGTATTTATCTTTGGTTCCAGGTGTCCTTTCTACAGATGTTGGATACGCAAACGGAAATACTGAAAATCCAACCTATGAAGAAGTATGCCATAAGAATACAGGACACGCAGAATGTGTCAGAGTTTTTTACAATCCTTTACAAGTGAGTTTAAAATACCTATTAAGTTTATATTATGAAGTAATTAATCCTACCAGCATAAACCGACAAGGAGGCGATACGGGAACTCAGTATCGTACCGGTATTTACTATGTTGAACAACAAGATTTAGCTACTATCAAAGCATCAATTGCAGAACTACAAACTCATTATGAAAAACCTATCGCAATTGAAGTACTTCCATTGCAAAATTACTATATAGCCGAGGAGTATCATCAGAAATATTTGGATAAAAATCCCAATGGTTACTGTCATATTGGTGTTGATAAATTTGAACATGCAAAGCAGGCAAAAGAGATTCCGTATTCAAAAAAATCCAAAGAAGAGCTCAGAAAGCTTTTAACAGAAGAACAGTTTGAAGTAACACAAAACAGCAAAACAGAACCACCTTTTTTAAATGCATATTTTGATAACTTTGAAGAGGGGATTTATGTGGATGTTACAACTGGAGAACCATTATTTGTGTCAACAGATAAATTTGAATCTGGCTGTGGGTGGCCCAGTTTCTTAAAACCCATCGATTCCAGTCTTATAGAAGAAAAAATGGATGTTTCTCATGGAATGAGGCGAGTAGAAGTACGCACAGCAAACTCAGATGCACATCTTGGACATGTGTTTGAGGATGGACCTAAGGAACAGGGAGGTCTTCGGTACTGTATTAATTCCGCTTCTTTGGAATTTATACCATTGCGTGATATGGAACAAAGAGGTTACGGAGCATACAAAAGCCAGTTGTTTTTATCAGATAGAAAGGATAGGTAATTTTCATGAACCATGCAATCGTATTTCAATCAGATTTTGGATTGTGTGATGGTGCAGTTGCTGCCATGCACGGAGTTGCTTTTAGTGAGGATTCCAATCTTAAAATATTTGATCTTACCCATGAGATTCCCCCTTATGATATTTGGGAAGCATCTTATCGATTGATTCAGACTGTGGAATATTGGCCAGAAGGCACTGTTTTTGTCTCAGTAGTTGATCCAGGGGTAGGTTCTCATCGAAGAAGTATTGCGATTAAAACAAAAAGCAATCGTTATATTATTACTCCAGATAATGGAACGATAACTCACGTGAAGTTAATGACAGGAATTGAGGAAGTTCGACTGATTCAGGAATCTTCCAGTCATTTACCACACTCTGAACTTTCTTATACATTTCATGGAAGAGATGTGTATGCTTATGTTGGAGCCCGACTAGCGTCTACACATATTACATTTGAAGAGATTGGAGATTTACTAGAAGTAGACTCTTTGGAGTTATTACCAGTTATTGCTCCAGTATTAGAAGAAAAAGAAATCGAGGGAACCATAGATGTTCTGGACGTTCGTTTTGGTAGTCTTTGGACCAATATTCCCTATGATTTATTTAAATCTTTGGGTGTTCAACGAGGTGAAAAAGTTGAAGTCACCATTCAAAATGATCCACGTTTTGTGTATCAAAATATTGTAACTTTTGCCAAATCCTTTGCTGATGTACATGCGGGAGAGAGCCTTGTATATATTAATTCCTTACAAAATATGGCAGTAGCCATTAATCAAGGGTCTTTTGCAAATGCATATAACATTGGAACCGGCACAAGTTGGAAAATAAAAATAAAAAAGGCACCTCGTATGATTTACGAGAATTAAGGAGGATTTTATGAAGAATAATGGGAATCGTATTGTTGTAGCAACAGGAATTGGAACAGCTCTTTATATCGCATTATCATATGTTTCTATTCCACTTGGTTTTATTCCAAACACCGCTATTCAGCCAAGAACAGCACTTTTGGCATTTCTTGCTGCAATATTTGGACCTTTCGTTGGTGGAGCTGTTGGTCTTATTGGTCATACTCTTGCAGATGCACTGCAATATGGTAGCGTTTGGTGGAGTTGGGTTTTTCCAGATGCATTATTTGGAATCGCAGCAGGATTGTTTGCAGCAAAATATGCTATTGAAGAAGGTGGCTTTGGTACCAAGCAAATTGTATTATTTAACATTGTTCAAATAGTTGCCAATGTAGTGGCTTGGGTAGTTGTAGCACCTGTACTAGATATTGTTATATACGCTGAACCAGCAAATAAGGTGTTTACACAAGGTGCATTTGCCTGCCTTGGAAATGTGATAACAGTTGGTGTGGTTGGAACACTTTTAGGTCTCGCATATACAAAAGTTAAGGCAAAATCTTCCAGTTTGAAAAAAGAAGATTAATTTTCAAAGGATGATGCATAAGTGTTACAGTTAAATCAAAACTGTAACACTTTATTTATTCAGAATAAGAAAGGTTTAAAAGAAAGATGAAAAGACCGATAATCCAGTTTGACAACTTTAGTTTTAAATATAGAACACAGATGGATGTTACATTAAAACAGATTAATCTTACCATTTACGAAGGTGAAAAAATATTGATTTTAGGTCCTTCCGGTTCAGGAAAATCAACGTTGTCTCAGTGTATCAATGGACTGATACCAAATTCATATAGTGGAGACATAACTGGCACATTATTGGTTTGTAATAAAGAACCCGCAAAGGTTGGTATTTTCGAAATGTCAAAATCGGTAGGAACAGTACTTCAGGATCCGGATGGACAATTTATCGGTTTGACCGTTGCCGAGGATATTGCTTTTTCTATGGAAAATGAATGTGTTGCACAACCTATTATGAAGCAAAAGGTACAAGAAGCAGCAACCTTAGTTTCTATTGATCATTTATTGGAACAACCGCCGCAGGAACTTTCAGGAGGTCAAAAACAAAGAGTATCAATTGCAGGTGTTATGACAGAACAGGTGGAAATTCTATTGTTTGATGAACCACTTGCAAATCTTGATCCAGCTGCAGGGAAGTATACCATTGAATTAATTGATCAGATTCATCAGTTAAGTGACACAACGGTTATCATAATTGAACATAGACTGGAAGATGTTTTGCATCGCCAGGTTGATCGTATTATTGTTATGGATAATGGGGAAATTGTTGCTGATATGAATCCTGATATGCTTCTTTCGGGGAATATATTAACAACCGTTGGCATAAGAGAACCTCTTTATATAACAGCTCTGAAATATGCAAATTGTAAAATCCAGGAACATCAGAAACCTTCACAATTAAATTCCTATATCACTGAGATTGAAAAGAACAATATCCAAACCTGGTACAATAGTTATACGAAGGAAAAAACACAAGAAAAAGAAGAAGAGATTTTAGCAATTGAAAAAGTATTCTTTTCCTATGCAAATAAAAGACCTGTGTTGCAAGATGTTCAATTTACAATTAAGAAGGGTGAGATGATTAGCATTGTAGGTAAAAATGGTGCGGGAAAATCTACTCTTGCAAAATTAATATGTGGATTTGAACAGGTAAATGATGGACGAATACTTTTTCGGGGAAAGGACATGGCAAATGATGGAATCGCAAAGCGAGCTGAGAAAATTGGTTATGTGATGCAAAATCCAAATCAAATGATATCCAAGTCATTGATCTTTGAAGAGGTAGCACTGGGGCTTATAGCCAGAGGTTTATCAGAAGAAGAAACGAAGCAACGAGTAGAAGCTACTTTGAAAATCTGCGGGTTATATCCATTTCGTAACTGGCCTGTATCTGCCTTAAGCTTTGGACAAAAAAAGAGAGTGACAATAGCATCTATTTTGGTTCTAAATCCAGAAATTATCATTTTAGATGAGCCAACAGCAGGACAGGATTTTAGACATTATACTGAAATCATGAAATTTTTAGAAGAATTAAATCGCAATCATGGAATTACGATTCTGATGATTACCCACGATATGCATCTTATGTTGGAATATACAACTCGAGGAATTGTTATAGCAGATGGAAAACTTATTTTTGATCAAAAAACATCTGAAATTTTAACCAATAGTAACATCGTAGAACAGGCTAGTTTAAAGGTAACGTCATTATTTGAACTGGCTAAGGCTTGTGAAATTGAAAACCCTATCGATTTTATTGAAAGTTTTATTGAGTATGACCGGGAGGTGAGAGAACATGGCGCAGATGCTATCCTACATGCATAAAGATACCTGGATTCATAGACTTTCCGGAGTAACAAAAATGCTATACTTTATTTTATGGTCTATTGTTGGAATGGTAACATACGATACGAGAGTTCTTATGGTTATGTTTGTTATCAGTATCATACTTTTTTCCATGTCTAAGACTAGTTTTTATCAGGTTAAGACAGTGTTTACAATTATTGGAATATTTTTAACCATTAATATTTTGGCGATTTTTTTATTTTCTCCTTTAGAAGGAACAAAAATATATCAGTCCCGAACGGATTTATTACATTTGTTTGGTTCTTATGTGATAACCAAAGAACAGTTGTTTTATGAATTCAATGTTGCACTTAAATATTTTACGGTAATTCCTGTTGCGCTTATGTTTATTGTGACAACCAATCCCAGTGAATTTGCGGCCTCTTTATCAAAACTTGGAGTGAAATATACCATAGGTTATTCCATTGCTCTGGCGCTGCGTTATATACCTGATATTCAAAAAGATTTTACAGAAATTAAGCGGGCTCAAGAAGCAAGAGGACTTGACATGTCAAAAAGTGCAAAATTCTCGCACCGAGTCAAAAACATGATGGCTATATTGTTTCCGCTAATCTTTACGAGTTTGGAACGAATCGATACCATATCCAATGCCATGGAGTTGCGCGGATTTGGAAAGAAAAAAAAGCGCTCCTGGTATCGGGAACGCCCATTTACAAAGACGGATTATGTATCCATAGCATTTATATTTATCTTTAGTGTGCTTGCTTTCGTGGTTACCTTTATCGATGGAACTAGATTCTATAATCCTTTTATTTGATAAGATTATTTTTCTTTTAAGAGATCTCTGATTTCTGTTAGTAAAAGTTCTTCTTTGGAAGGAAGAACGGGAGCGGGAGCTGCTTCTTCTTTCTTTTTCATCTTCGTAAGAAGTTTGACAAAGAGGAAGATGGAAAAAGCTATAATCACAAAATCTACGGTTGTCTGTATAAACATTCCATAATTCAGTGCAACTTCAGCAACTTCACCTTCTGCTGGCGTGATTACATATTTTAAATCCGAAAAACTGACACCCTGTAATAAAATACTGACAAGAGGCATAATAATATCATTCACTAGTGAGGTTACAATTTTTCCAAAAGCACCTCCAATTATGACACCAATTGCCAAATCAAGTACATTTCCTTTTAGTGCAAAAGCTTTAAATTCTTTTAACATAGTAGTTCCTCCTTTGGTTTATTCTTCCTTTTATTATACAATAGATTGAGAATATAGCAATTTGAATTTATTTGAACAGATAATACATTAAAATGTAACTTGTTAACTAACTATGAAACTATTATAATCTAGATAGGATGATAATTTCATCAAACTTATTGAGGAGGATTTTTAATGGAAAATGTAATTGAAATTGTATCGAACAATTATCCGGAAATCGCACTGCGTGTTGTACAAGGACATTTTGTAACGTCTAATTCTCATATTAATTACTATATGGATATGGCACTCATGAAGTCTCGTCAAAGTGAGGCATCTGCTATCGCAAAGGCACTTGCAAAACAATATTATGCTTCTACCATTGTGGATACCATTGTTTGTATGGATGGTTGTGAAGTAATTGGAGCATATATGGCAAATTACTTAACAGAGGCTGGGATTGTTTCTATGAATTCTCACAAGAGTATCTACATTACAACACCAGAGTTTTTGAATACAGGACAGTTGTTATTCCGTGAAAATATGTATCCAATGATTAAAAATAAACACATTTTATTATTGCTTACTTCAACTACCACAGGAAAAACAATTTCCAGCGCCATCGATGCACTTCATTATTATGGTGGAACTATTTCAGGAATTTCATCTATCTTTAGTGCAGCAAATAAGGTATATGATTATCCCATTCATTCTATTTTTACAATGGCAGACTTGCCTGATTATCAAACCTTTACCCATGATAATTGTAAACTTTGTAAAGAAAACAAACCAATTAATGCCTTTGTAAATGGCTTTGGTTATGCACGTTTATAAACGTGACTTTATCACAGAATCCGTTGGAAATATGAGTATAATGATACTTAAGGATACAGAAAAAAGTAATCATTAGTTAAAGGAGAATGTATATGAGCGTTTTAAAAATTACTCAGGACAATTTTGAAAAAGAAGTATTGAAAGCAGATAAACCAGTTTTATTAGATTTTTGGGCACCATGGTGTGGACCTTGTCGTATGGTTGGACCAGTTGTAGAAGATGTGGCAAGTGAAACAGTAGGATCAGCAATCGTTGGAAAAATTAATGTAGATGAAGAACCAGGACTTGCTCAGAGTTTCCGCGTTATGAGTATACCTACTTTAGTAGTTATGAAAGACGGAAAAGTAGTTAATTCTCAGGTTGGAGCAAAATCCAAACAAGCAATCTTAGATATGTTAAAATAAGAATAAAAGAAGAAGGTATCAATTGATACCTTCTTCTTTTATTTTAATATTAACGGACTAATTCTTTGAGTTTATTTTTATTAATAATTTTTATGGTACCTCGGGACTGTTCCAGGATTCCATCTGTTTGAAATACCTTCAGCATTCTCGAAACCACTTCTCTGGCACTTCCCACATATTTTGCGATTTGATCCTGAGTCAAATTAATTTCAAGACAATTGGACTTTGCAATTTCATCCAGTAAAAAGATTGCAAGTCTTTTATCAAAACTTAAAAATAGGATTTGTTCCATAGACCACATAACATCTGAAAAACGTTCTAACATCTTTTTGTAAGTACTGTTTTCTACATAAATATTTTGTTTGCATAATTTACTAAAGGCACCAATGTTTAGTAAATAAGCATCCGTGTCGACTTCAGCATCTACATGAACGTCAAACGTGATGCTGTTAATAACACAGGATGCTGAAAACAGACAGAATTCTCCGGGCATTAGTCGGTACAGAGTGACTTCCTTACCTTCTTCGGACAAGATGTATGCTCTAAGTTCTCCGGTTTTAACTAGTAAAACTCCAAGACATTCACTTTCTGAACTATGTAAATTAAATCCCTTTGGATAACTTACTTTCGCCATGTTTTGGTGAGCCAGTTCTTTTTCTGTTTCTGTGAGTTTCTCCCAGAATTCTAATTTAGATTCTATAAATTGAAGTTCATCCTTATCTAACATAGATCCTCCTAAATATTCTTTCAACATATTTCTTTTATTTTATATCGAAATGCAAAAAAAAGAAAGCAATACAAATCTATTTCAAAATAAAGAAATAGCAGCTGTATTGCTTTTGTTAAAAATTATTATGTTATGGAAGAACAATATCATAATTCCAATCGATAATACCACCAAAGTCATAAATGTTTTGATAGCCAAGTTCCACTAATTTTTGTGCAGCTAGTGCACTTCTTCGACCACTTCTGCAATAGACTAGTATAGTCGCATCCTTATCTGGAAGTAGAGATTCAGCCTTTGTTTCGATATCAAAATCTGGGATTAACACAGCACCTTCAATATATCCGGCATCATATTCTTCCTGAGTACGAACATCAACGATAATAAGAGAATCTTCCTGGTCCATCATATTTTTTGCTTCTTCAGAAGTCATGGTGATAACAGAAGCCTTTTCTGTAGTAGTGGTAACGGTGTTCTGACTACAACCTGTCAATAAACCAAGAGAAGCTGCAAACACGAGAAGAAACAAGGATCTTTTTGCTGAAATTATTTTCATAGGTTTCACTCCTTTATTTTAATAAACATAATTTAGCATGTCTGATAAAAAGCTTCTGTAACGAAGTCACAATTAATACTCAATACATGCTTGTCCTTTTCCTGCTTCTTTTGCTTTATAAAGAGCCCGATCAGCTCTGGTATATAATTCATGAAATGTATCATCTGGTTTATAATATGTAATCCCAACACTGCTGGATAAAGATACCTGACTGTTGCTGTTTTGGTCAGGTAATTTTAAAAGACGATTGAGTTCTTTTACCTTTCGCTCAATGATAACAGGATCTTTGGAAACAGGATTCATCCAAATAATGAATTCATCACCACCAAGACGACCTATTAAATCACTGTCACGAAATACATTTTTTAAAGATGAGGATAATTTTTGAAGTGCTAAATCTCCGATTGCATGGCCACCAGAATCATTTACATTTTTAAAATCATCTAAATCAAGAACTAGTAAAGCGGCACTTGAAGTTTCATTCATCATTTCCAGATCATTACCCAGAGCAATTTGAAAAGCAGTGCGGTTAAGTAAATGAGTTAATAAATCATGGTTTGCCTGATATCGTAATCCAAGTGATTCCCTGTAATTATCATCAATATCTTCTAATACAATCAAAATGTGAGACTGAGCTCCCCCCTCCTGAATTAATTCGGAAAAAGTTGCCCGAAACCAGGTGTATTCATAGGTGGAATCTTTTAATGATTTTATGCGTAAAATAGTTTCACTATCAGTATGTGAAGAGTTGAACTGCTCTTTCACCTGTCTCATTTTATAAAAGTCATCAGGATGTATGAGGGAGTACCATTTTTCACTTGGTGCAAGATGTAAGGTTTGAAAAACAGATTCACGTAGGAGATGACCAGCAAGTATCTGTACCTGATTACGATTTAAATCATAATCCAACAAAATTTGGTTTAGCTTAGAAGCAGCTAAACGGAAGCGGCTTTCACTTAAGCCTAGGGCTTTGTATTTCTCATTAAAGGCAGCAGTTAATTTTCGAAGCTCATAGGAACCACGAGGAATCAGTTGTTTATTATTTTTAAGTCCCTTTAGATAACCTAAAATAGGGAAAACAACGAGAACTGCTGTAATGATAGAAAAGATTAAAACTAGGAAAACAGACAGAAACAGGTAACTCCGTTGCTTAAGTAAAGAGAGTTTGGTTTCCTCTGTTGCCAGTCTGAGCTCATTTTGCACTCGATATCGTATTGCATCATTAAATTTATGTACAGATTCATTGGTTGAATCTCTCAAAGCGGCATATTCAAGTCCAAATAATAAGGAATTAGCAAGGGTTAATTTTTCACTTCTGGGTAGTAAGACTTCTTCTTCTGATAGTTTATAATCCTTTAACTGTGGAGGAAGTTTAGTATCGTGAATGGATAAGGCTGAAGCAATTAGTTTTAAGGCATGTAACTCAATGGTTGTTAATTTTTGATAGTTCTTATTGATTTCATTTAAGAGTAATATCTCATCTTTGGAAAATTCAAGAGCTGAAAAACGTTCTAAAGCGATGTCTCTGGATTGTTGTATGTTTCGCTCGTTCCAATAATTTTGAAAGTAATCCATATTTAATGTTACGGCATAATAAGTAGCCTGTTCAGATAAATAAGCAGTACTGTGTTCAAACAAATAAATGGTTGATTCTATTCGATTTAAGTCCCCTTCAAGTTTGGTTTGTGTTATAAATTCTTTTTCTAGATTTGAGGTCTGGTAAAGAGTAAGAACGAATAAGCACAAGGTTAAAATCATAATTGCCAGGGATATGGGACCATAATATAAAAATTTATATTTCTTCATAAGGGACCTCATTTAACGGTTTGATTTTCTTGGTTTATTTGAATTATTTGTAATATTATTATAGTAAATTAGTAGGAATATAGCAATATATTGAGTGATTGCCAATGTATATAAATTATTTTTATTAAAAGTACATGAATAGTTGTAGTTGTGAATTTATTCTGACAGGGTTATAATAATAAAATATGAGTTGTTAGAGAGTACGGAGGTAATTATGAAAGTTTTATTAATCAATGGAAGTCCTCATCAGTTTGGGTGTACGTATACAGCACTTGAAGAAGTGGGAAGAGCAGTCAAAGAAGAAGGGCTGGAGTATGAAATTGCATGGTTAGGAGCAAAACCAGTTAGAGGGTGCACCGGCTGTGGCAAGTGCAAGGATAATCGCTGTATCTTTTCAGATGATATTGTAAATTCTGTTATTGAGAAAGCGGAACAGGCGGATGCCTATGTTGTTGGTTCGCCAGTGCATTATGCAGCAGCAAGTGGAACGGTAACTTCATTTATGGATCGGTTTTTTTATGCAGCAGGGCAGGTACATTCCTATAAACCAGGAGCGGCTATAGTAACTTGTAGAAGAGCTGGTTCAACGGCAGCACTGGATCAATTGAACAAATACTTTACCATTAAAAATATGCCTGTTGTTTCTTCACAATACTGGAATATGGTACATGGAAATACACCGGACGAAGTAAAACAAGATTTGGAGGGGATGCAAATTATGCGTACTCTTGGGAAAAACATGGCATGGCTTTTACAATGTATCAAGGCTGGAAAAGATGCTGGAGTGGAAATGCCAAAAAAGGAAGAACCAAAAAGAACGAATTTTATCAGATAAAGACATCTAACAAATCGACAACTATTAAAAACATTTAAAGGTGGTCTTATGAAGTGTTTACCTGTACAATCATCATGTGGTGAGGCAATAGGTAAACAAATAATGACAGGTGCGGATCAGGTACCCGTTCTAAAAAACGGAGGTAGGAAATGGCTATTTTAGTAAGTGGTGGAACAGGCTATATTGGAAGTCATACAGTAGTGGAGTTAGAAGAAGCAGGAGAAGAAGTTGTTATTATCGATAATCTATCCAATTCTAGTTTGAAGACGCTGGATCGAATTGAACATTTAACTGGGAAACGACCAGTTTTTTATCAAGTGGATATTTTGGATCGCGAAGGATTACATCAGGTGTTTGAGAAAGAGCAAATAACCTGTTGCATTCATTTTGCAGGACTTAAGGCGGTTGGGGAATCGGTACAGAAACCATTGGAATATTACCAGAACAACATAGCAGGAACTTTAGTACTTTTAGATGTCATGAGACAACATGATGTGAAAAATATTATTTTCTCTTCCTCTGCAACGGTATATGGAAATCCAGCGATGATACCAATCACAGAAGAATGTCCAAAAGGAAGCTGTACGAATCCATATGGCTGGACGAAATCCATGCTAGAACAAATCCTTATGGATATGCAGAAAGCAGATCCTAGTTGGAATGTAATAATTTTGCGTTATTTTAATCCAATCGGAGCACATATCAGTGGAACGATTGGTGAGAATCCTAATGGAATACCAAATAATTTGATGCCTTATATTACCCAGGTTGCTGTTGGGAAATTAAAGGAATTAGGAATATTTGGAAATGATTACGATACTCCAGATGGAACAGGAGTAAGAGATTATATTCATGTTGTTGATCTTGCAAAAGGTCATGTGAAAGCAGTTGAGAAAATCAAAGAACAACCAGGACTTGGTCTTTATAATTTGGGAACAGGTATTGGCTACAGTGTTTTAGATATTGTGAAAAATTTTGAAGAGGCAAGCGGTGTTAAAATTCCTTATGTAATCAAACCCAGAAGAGAAGGAGATATTGCAACTTGCTATTCAGATGCAAAGAAAGCAGAAAGGGAACTTGGATGGAAAGCTGAAAAAACTATTCTGGATATGTGTGAAGATTCCTGGAGATGGCAGTCTCAAAATCCAAATGGGTATGAATAAATGTTAAATCCAGCTAAATTACTGAAATTAAAAGGTGCATGGGATCGGTTTTCACTCGGTCATCCAAAATTTATAACATTTTTAAAGTTTGTGGGAAACAATTCTATGGAGGAAGGAACTGTCATAGAAATAACAGTTACAACCAAAGAGGGCATGTCTACAACCGGTAATCTTAAGATATCTGCCGATGACCTTGCATTATTTGATGAATTAAAGAATATTTATGCATAAATATTTGACTTTTTCATGATAAAGTGATAAATTATTCAAAAGACAGCGAGGTCTGGTCCCGCTGTCTTTTTTAGTATTCTATAAGACATAATTGGAGGAAAAAGTTATGAAAAAATTATTCGGTTTGGTACTTGTTATGGTACTTGCAATGTCCTTTGCAGGATGTGGTGCAAAAGAAGAAAATGTATTAAAAGTTGGTATGGAAATTGGTTACCCACCCTTTGAATATTTTGATACGGATGGAACAACACCAATTGGTGTAGATGTTGAGCTTGCAAATGCATTAGCAGAAAAAATGGGCGTAGAAGTAGAATTAGTTGATACTGCATGGGATGGTATTTTTGCAGGTCTTGAAAAAGGAGATTATGACTGCATTATTTCCGCAGTTACAATTTCACCAGACCGTTTACTTGATTATTCTTTTTCCGATCCTTATATTCAGAATTTCCAGTGTATCGTAACATTAAACGATGCAGCTGTAAAACCTGCTGATCCAAGCCAGATGGCTGGTTTAAAAGTGGGATATCAAGAAGAAACAACATCAGATATGTATATTACGGATTATGCTTTAAACAATGGATTTGAAATTGACCCTTATGAATATGCAAAAGTAATTGATGTTTTTAGTGATTTAGAAAATGGTCGTCTGGATGCAGTAATTTGTGATAGTACAGTTGCAAGCAGCTACCTTGGAGAAGGAACCGTTTTTGAACAGTCTTGGATTCAAAGTGAAGAAGCCGAAGAGTTTGGAGTATGTATCAAACAGGGTAATGATGAATTGGTTGAAAAAATCAACGCAGCTTTAGCAGAGTTAAAAGCAGACGGAACTCTTGATGAAATACTTGCAAAATATTTTTAAGAAGAACTATTAACTGATTTGGAAAGGTACTGATGTTTTTATGAAAAAAATTCTCGTTTTACTGAGTGTTATCCTGGGAGCAATTGCAATTATTATACCACTCTTTTTCACAAATCCTTCGATTGAAACATATGAAAATAAAGTTCCATCTTCTTTTCTTGAATTGGAAGCTAAAAAAGAGTCCGTAGTCCATATGGATTACAAGATAATGTCCTGTTATATTGCAACCAAACAGATTAGCAGTAGTAAAGCAGAACAAGTAGCTTTCTTTGGAATTGCTGGAATTGTAATAGGCGCAGACTCAGGGTTTCCTAAATTTTTAGCGGATACCCTGACATGGTTACCTTCCTTATTAAATGGAGCTAAAATAACAATTTTATTAACCGTAGCATCTGTTATTACGGGTGTCTTTTTATCTGTATTTCTTGCACTTGGTAAGATGTCAAAAGTCTGGATTTTACGTAAGTTTTCAGAAGGCTATGTATTTTTCTTTCGTGGAACACCTCTTCTGATGCAACTTTATTTTGTGTGGTTTGGACTTCCGGCAATTATGCCAGCACTAACGATCTCAGATCGTTTTTTTGCTGCATGGATTGCATTTTCTCTAAACAGTGGAGCTTATTGTGCTGAAATCATAAGAGCAGCAATTCAGTCTATTGATAAGGGACAGTTTGAAGCAGCAAAGGCCTTAGGCTTTGGATATGGAAAAACCATGTCAAAGATTATTATTCCACAAACCTATCGCAGATTAATTCCACCACTTGCAAATGAGTTTATTATGGTATTAAAAGATGCCTCATTAACTTCTATTATTGCACTGAAGGACTTATCAAAAGTTACCAGTTCTATTATGTCTTCCACAGGTGAAGTTACTATATTTCTTGTTTCTATGGGAATTTATCTTCTCATTACGGCAGCTTTTTCCAAGATGTTTGTGGGAATGGAAAAACATTTTGGAATCTACGAATAGGAGGAAGATAGTATGTCAATGATACGCACTGAAAATTTATGTAAGGATTTTGGCTCATTAAAAATATTAAAAGATTGTACACTAACCATAGAACAGGGAGAAGTAGTTTGTCTGATTGGTCCTTCTGGAGCAGGAAAATCTACCTTTTTAAGATCTTTAAACTATCTGGAGAAAATCACAGAAGGAAAATTATGGATTGAAGAAAAGTTAGTAGATGATCGTATCGCTGGTGTCAATCAAATTAAAATAACCCAGGCAGAAAGAACAGAAACCTTATTGGAAATGGGAATGGTATTTCAAAGATTTAATCTTTTTCCACATTTAAGCGTGCTGCAAAATGTGATGTTGGCACCTGTTGAAGTAAAAAAGATACCCAAGGCAGAGGCTGAAAAAATTGCAAGAGAGTTGATCATCAAAGTTGGTCTGGAAGATAAAATGGATGTTTATCCATCAAAATTATCAGGTGGACAACAACAACGTGTAGCCATCGCAAGAGCACTTGCGATGCAACCCAAAATGATGCTATTTGATGAACCTACTTCTGCGCTAGATCCAGAACTTGTAGGGGAAGTACTTCAAGTTATGAAGAATTTGGCTGCCGAAGGTATGACCATGATTGTTGTAACTCATGAAATGGGATTTGCAAAAGAAGTTGCAGACAGAGTTATTTTTATGTATGATGGAAGAATCGTAGAAGATGCTCCTCCAGGAGAAATCTTCCAAAATCCAAAAAATGAACGTACAAAAGCTTTTTTGCAATCGGTTTTAAATACCAACTAAAAGGATACTGGAAAATCCAATTTGAAAGCTTTGGAAAGAGGATTTATGTTAACCAGTTTAGCTTTGATTTTTTTACTTGGATTATTACTTGGATCAATATTTCAAAAATTAAAATTACCAGGACTTTTGGGAATGATACTAACGGGTATTTTGTTGGGACCTCATGCTCTTGATTTGCTAGATGGAAGTATATTATCTATTTCTGCAGATTTGAGAAGACTAGCACTGGTAATTATTTTAACCAGAGCAGGTCTCTCACTAAATCTTGCAGATTTGAAAAAGGTGGGGAGGCCTGCTTTTTTTATGTGTTTTATACCGGCGACCTTTGAAATTATTGGTGTTGTAATCTTAGGAACCACATTATTGAATCTTAGTCTGGTAGAAGCCCTTCTTGCAGGAACTGTTCTAGCAGCAGTTTCTCCAGCGGTTGTTGTTCCGAGAATGATTCGTTTGATGGAGCAAGGATATGGAGTTCATAAAAGCATTCCACAGATGATTCTGGCAGGAGCAAGTGCAGATGATGTCTATGTGATTGTTTTGTTCACAGCCTTTACAACGCTTGCACAGGGTGGAGAATTTCAAGCATGGTCACTCCTGGAGATACCAGTTTCGATTTTGTTAGGACTTCTCCTTGGTGCCCTTGCTGCATGGGGGCTTGTGAAATTTTTCAAGAGATTTCATATGCGAGATACAGTTAAAATCATGATTATTTTAAGTGTTTCCTTTTTGTTTTTGGAACTAGAAAACATAGTAAAACCGTTTGTTCCTGTGTCTGGATTACTTGCTATCATGGCACTTGGTATCATGGTAAATCGTTCTTATGCAACACTTGCCACCAGATTATCAGTAAAATACAATAAGCTATGGGTAACAGCAGAAGTATTGTTATTCGTTTTAGTAGGAGCAGAAGTAAATATTACCTATGCAAAACAGGCTGGAATATTGGTTGTTGTAGTGATTTTACTAGCCATGGTATTTCGGATGTTTGGTGTGTTTATTAGTTTAGTAGGAACCTCACTTAATTTAAGGGAACGATTGTTTTGTATGTTAACCTATACTCCAAAGGCTACAGTCCAGGCTGCAATTGGTGCAATCCCATTATCTCTAAATCTTGCAGCTGGAAATATGATTTTAACAATAGCTGTGGTATCGATTTTATTAACGGCTCCTTTTGGTGCTATCTGTATGGATAACACTTATAAAATTTTGCTTGCTAAATCCAACGCCAAATGATAAGTTATAGGTTGATATTATGGACTTATTATAAAGAATAATAGGAATTTAGGGGAGCATGCAGCTCTTTGAAGGCTGACAAACAGCAGATTGGAAAATGAATGGGCGATTACAGAAATAATGGTGGAAACAATAAAGGTGGCCAAGGTGCTAGAAGTGGCGGAAGTGGCCAAGGCGCTAGAAGTGGCGGAAGTGCTGGAAGCGGCAGAAGTGGCGGAGATTTCTCAAGAGGCGCAAGTCAGGGGAAACGCGACTTCAAAAAGCCAGGAGAGAGATCAACTACGGGACGCAGCGACAAACCAGCTTACGGCGAGAAAAAGTCCTATGGCGAAAAGAAATCTTACGGGGACAAACCAGCTTACGGTGAGAAAAAATCTTACGGCGAAAAGAAATCTTACGGGGACAAACCAGCTTACGGTGAGAAAAAATCTTACGGCGAAAAGAAATCTTACGGAGATAAACCAGCATACGGCGAGAAAAAGTCTTATGGAGAAAAGAAATCCTACGGGGACAAACCAGCTTACGGTGAGAAAAAGTCTTATGGCGAAAAGAAATCTTACGGGGACAAACCAGCTTATGGTGAGAAAAAGTCTTATGGCGAAAAGAAATCTTACGGGGACAAACCAGCTTACGGTGAGAAAAAGTCTTATGGCGAAAAGAAATCTTACGGGGACAAACCAGCTTACGGTGAGAAAAAGTCTTATAGTGAAAGACCAATTCGTGGTGATAAAGGTAGTGTTGTAAGGGATGACGCAAGAAATAGCGGCGGACCTAAAAAAATTAGTATTGTAGATGATCGAATCAATCCTCGTAGTAATGAAGCTGAATTGAAAAGACTAGAAAAAAGAGAAAAACGACTTGCAAAATCTAGAATAACTACCGGTACTGAGAATGAAAGTCAATCAGAATCAGAGGAAGAGCATTCGTATGGACTTTGCCCAGTTTATAGACGATGTGGTGGATGTCAGCTCCAGGGAGTTTCGTACCCTGAGCAAATAAAGAAAAAAGAAGTTAAGGTCAGAGAATTATTGGGTGAATTTGGAAAAATCGAACCTATGATTACTATGGAAAATCCTTATCATTATAGAAACAAAGTACATGCAGTCTTTGATATTAAAAATGGAAAAATACTCTCAGGTGTATATGAAGAGGGAACCCATGATGTTGTGAACGTAGATTTTTGCCAGATTGAAGATAAGAAAGCTGGGGAAATCATACGTGATATTCGTGGACTTCTAAAATCATTTAAAATTAAAACTTATGATGAGGATACAGGATATGGTTTATTGCGTCATGTCTTGGTTCGCACTGGATTTCACACAGGTGAGATTATGGTGGTATTAGTACTTGGATCCCCAATTCTGCCTTCCAAAAATAATTTCGTAAAAGTACTCAGGGAACTTCATCCTGAAATATCTACTGTGGTTGTGAATGTCAATAATAGACAAACCAGTATGGTCCTTGGCGATAAAGAGACAACTATTTATGGAAAAGGATACATTGAAGATATACTAATGGGACTTCGTTTCCGTATTTCTGCAAAGTCCTTTTATCAGGTAAATCCTGTTCAGACAGAGAAACTGTACCAAATTGCAATGGATTATGCGAACCTAACCGGCAGTGAACGTGTGTTGGATACCTATTGTGGAATCGGAACTATAGGTATGATAGCAGCAAAACATACAAAAGAAGTTATTGGTGTTGAACTAAACAGAGATGCTGTTCGTGATGCAGTGGTTAATGCAAAATTAAACCAGGTAGAAAATATTCGTTTTATTCAGGATGATGCTGGTGAATTTATGAAAAAGATGGCCGCTATGCCTGAAGAAATGGTTGATGTTGTTTTTATGGATCCACCAAGATCAGGATGTAGCGAAGACTTTTTAACAGCAGTAACCTTTTTGGCACCAGAGAGAATTGTCTATATCTCCTGTAACCCAGTATCCTTACAAGAAGATTTGGATTTTTTAGTGGAAGAAGGTTATGAAGTGAAAAAAATTCAGCCAGTCGATATGTTTCCATTTACGAATCACGTCGAAAGTGTTGTTCTGTTGTCCCAACAAAAACCGCATGATAGGATTAAGGTTGATTTGGACTTGGATGAGTTGGATGCGACAACTGCAGAGACGAAGGCGACTTATGCGGAGATTAAGGATTATGTGTTAAAAAAGCATGGGTTGAAGGTTTCTAGTCTGAATATTTCACAGGTAAAAAGGAAATGTGGATTAGAAGTTGGGGAGAATTTCAATCTTGCGAAGTCAGAAGATGCGAAGCAACCGAATTGTCCGGAAGAGAAGGAAAAGGCGATTGAGGATGCGCTGAAGCATTTTAAGATGGTTTAAATGATGGATTAATAGCAATGTAATTTATTGCCCAGGAGTATAAATACTTCTGGGTTTTTTATAATTTTGTAGTCAAATAAAAATAGGTCAAATAAAAATAATTGTAAAATTTAAAAAATATGTCAGATAATTATGATTATCTGCGTCTAATAGGTATAAAACATAGAAAGAGGTGATTCCATTGAATTTATGAATCCAACAATCTAACAAAAGTACATATGAAAAATCAGGTGATGTAAAGAGTTTTGTAAAAATTCTAAGCAAACAAGAAAGGATATTTTATGAGAAGACTAAAGAAAATTATGGCACTAGTACTGGCAATGGCAATGACAATGGCTATGTCAGGAAATGTGTTGGCTGCTGAGGCGAAAGATTTAGATGATGGTTACTTAATTATCAATGGAAATCAAGTTGTTCGTGCATACGAAAACTATGAAAATCCAGAGACCGGTGAATATGTTCATTGGACAACAAATGTAAATGCAAGGGGAACTATAGTTAAATCATTTGAATATAAAATAAGATATTCTGTAACATCATCAAGTTTTACGGTAGGAAGTACGAGTGTTAGTGTATCATCTAATGCGCATGTTGAAGATATATATGGTAATTATGCAAGTGGATATTCAGGCCATGCTTATCAAATTCAAATAACAGGAATTTTTTCTAGAAATCTTTATTTTAGTGTTGGTGGTACTGAGTCCGGAACATTATCAGGACTCCAAAATGGAGGAAGCTATACAGTAACTATTATAAATAATGATTACTTATCCGATATTTATTATCTTGTTGGAAGTGGATCTATTTCAAATAATTAATATTTAATCCTGCAGGTATGAAATATCATACCTGTAGGTAAAACCTCAAAAAATGGAGGATGTCAAAATTGCCGGCAGTAAATGACGAAGTACTAAATAGATTAATTAGTGAAAATGGTGATAGCATACTGCGCATGTGCTATCTGTATCTAAAAGATTATTATTTGGCAGAGGATGCAATGCAGGAAACGTTTCTTTCTGTATATAGAAACTATGATAAATTCGAACATAAATCAACTGAAAAAACATGGATTATTAGAATTGCCATGAATCAATGTAAATCTATTATGAGAAAGAAATATTTTCAAATGGAACGAGAACAGTTGAGTGTAGATAAATTAGACTCTAAGGAAATAACATTCTTAATTGAGGATACATTTGTAAGTGATGAAGTGATAAAACTACCAATAAAAGAGCGAGAAGTAATTTTAGCATATTATTATCAGGAACTCTCTGTTAAGGAAACAGCAGATGTGCTTGGTATAAAAGAGGCTGCTGTTATGCAGAGATTGAAGCGTGGTCGGGAAAGATTGAAAAAAGTATTGAAAGGAAAAATTCGATTATGAATAGTTTAAAAATGGCGATAGACCTTGAATTATCAAATATGAAAGTTTCAGAGAAAAGTATAAATATTATTAAGCAGAAAATAGATTATAGAAATTCAAGAAAAATGATGGATCATTTTGTGAGAGTAGCATGTATTTTGGCGTGTTTCATGTTGGGTGGAACCACCGTTTATGCGACAGGTAAATTATTATATGAAAAGATAATGGTTAATGAGTATGAACTATTGTCTCTTGATGAAATGGAAGTTTTGAATGTCAATTATCTAGAAGCAGAAGAAAAAGTATCTAATTATTATGAAACTTCATTATATAATTATCAATTATTAAGTGAATCACTTGGAATTGAATTGCTAAATACAAAATTCTCTGATGAAAACAACAAGATGATAATTACTTACCAGTCAGATAATAAAAATTGGATTAGTATAAAAACAACTGCATTTATTATTGGAGACACGACTAATTTAGTTCGAGTTCAAGATGATGACTATTATTATTATACAAGCGGGAAAGAATTTGGCTCTCCAATTAATTTACAGATTGATATTATGACTAGTAAGGAACAAAAAGAAACGGGATGGGGTAGAGATTTTCTGGGAAATTATGAATCTATAGATTCATATACGATTGATGGAGTAAAAGTTAATCTGTTAAGAGATACAATAGATGAAAAGGTACATCTGGACATTGAAAAATACAGACCAGAAGTAAAAGCAGTTTTTGTTTCATCAGGCATAAGATATATTCTTTCTGGAAGAATATCAGTAGATAAAATGAAAGAAATTGTTAGATCCATGCTAGAGTAATGAAGTTCTTGATAGTATTAAATATTGAAGGAGGTGATTCCAATGGGTACTTATATTTTTTAAGTTCTGAGGTAGTGAAGCATGAGCATCGGCTTATTATATCAATTACGATGCATGATGTTACTACCTGGAACAAGTATTTATTATTTTAATGATCTCAGGAATCTAACGGTACGATAATGTAACGAGGGAGGTTAATTTGTATGAAAATGAATAAAAACTGGATGTCGATAATTTTGTGTGCTTGTCTTTTGGTAAGTGTTATACCAATCACTGGACTTGCATATGCAAACAATGATTCTGCTGAAAGTATTAAATCGCTGGCAGAATCATCCATTGAGGGTAAAGACAATATTGTATTAACAGTTGGAATTGGAAGCGGAAATGGTGAGTTAAAATATTCCGATACCATGCAAGGTGCTGGCGAAGGTCCAGAAGCATTTACGGTAACTGATGATGAAACAATTTATATTGTTGACAATATAAATAAAAGAGTAAATGTATATAAGGGCGGTAAATTCCTTTATGACATTGCTACTCCGTATACGATTTATGTCAGAAGCATTGTTGTCTCACAAGAGTTGATATATTTAATGGATTATGATGCGGGCAAAATCTATGCACTTGATGCAAAGGGCGATGTGGCTAAAGAAGTAACTATTCCTGAAAATATGGAAAGCTACTTAATGCGCAAATTGTATGTTCGGGATGACGACAGTGTATGGTTATATTATGAAAATAAAACTAGCGGTAACAGCAATAGGGGTGTAGACCATAGCTATCTTGTTGATGATTTGGTTGATGGCAAGGCAAGCAGCATTGAAGGTTTTACTAAAGATGGCAATGATACTCATAGTATTGTAGAGAGAGATTTGCATTCTGCATCAGTTGGTACATATAAGACTAATGATTCCTTAAAGAGTAGCTCGGAAAGCAACATTCAGATTGCTACAAATGAATTTCTTGCAGATATTAAAATTTTAGATGTTGATAAGAATGATTGTGTATTTGTAGATGTTTTTGAAATGGTAGATACATCAGTAATAGCTGGAGAATATACAGTTAGAAAATATTCAAATGGTAAATGCGAAGGTATTGCTCCTGTTGATCTAGGAGGATATTATTTTATGCCTAATAATGTACTTGAGGTCTCAGAAGCAGGGGATTTATATCAGATTAAATGCTATGCTAATAAAGTTCAAATCATAAAAAAGGCATTTGTTAATATTGATAATTTTAAATCCAATATTGACAGTATAAAAAAAGCGGCCTTAGCTTTAGAAGCAGAATCAAGTGATGTTGCTACTAAGGCCATTACTGCAAATGCTCCAAATGATATGTCTACTACTATGGATAAAGCAATTGACTGCTGTCTTTTATCATGGTCTTATAAGTCTACCAATGCCAGCAATCCAGATTCAAGTAAGGTGACAACACCGGACTATTTAGTAAGTGCTTCAAAGCCCTCTGACCAAAAGGGTATTCCTTATTGCTGGGGAGGATTTGATGGTCTGAGTACAAGTTCGTCCTCATCGTGGTCAAGTTTTAGTGATGCAATGAGTAAGAATAAATTTGCCGGGAACGTTAATACAAGCACTACAGGTTATCAATCCGGTACGGCAGGTTTCGATTGTTCTGGATTTGTTGCTTCTACTGCCGGCTTTTCATCTAAATTATCAACGACCAATCTCGCATCTTCAGATTATACGAAATCTATAAGTTCATCAAGTAGATCTTTATACGATATGTATGTTAAAAGTGGTACACATGTATTGTATTATGTTGGAACGACAACTGACGGTATTAGTTCACGTGAGGCGACAACTACAGGAGATGACAAGACGAAACTTTACACAAGAAGCACGACCTGGCTAAGTGGATATTCTTTAAGACGTTTTAATGGTTGGTGATATTGAGCTTAATAAAGATAGTGACAATCTATTTGAAATGCTAGGAGACTTATATTAAATAAAAATACGATTTCAAGCCGTTCCTTGGAGCGGCATGAAATCGAAAATGTCTAGCTTATAATAATTCTTATATGGGAGGATTTTATGCAGAAGAAATTATTGGGTATGTTTTTGGGTGTATCACTTTTTTTAGTAATTATTCTATCAATTTACATAATTAAAAATTCAGTAAGAGAAGATATTATAAAGAAAGAAGTCGCTGGTCAAAGAATTGAATATTATACAAGAAATTATTTTAGATCATTAGAAGATATCAAAATAGATACTGCTACTGAGCAGATAGCACTTTCTATATCGTTTATACCTGAAGTTGGTTCTTATCCGATTAAAGAAGAAATATTTCAAAATATAGCTTATCATGCATTACAAATCACTACATTTTTTCCGGAAGTCAACAAGTTTAATTATATTGTTTTATGGGATGACAATACTAAACAGAAGACACTGGATTTGACTATTGATGAAGATGCTATAAATGGTTTATCTGATATATATTTTAATGAGGAAATAAATCAAAGCAACGGACTTGAAACTTCATATAAGAACATTTTTTCATCAATTATTGAAACAGAAGAATCTAAATCTTGGAGAGACAAAATAAATACAGATTCAGATACCCCTTAAATGTAAAGACGAAAGCGTGACACCCTATGTCTCTGCCAGCAAAGAAGCAATGAAACGGGTATGATGGATTCACAGTACGGCCACAAAAGTTCGTGTGCCTATACTTATTAAATAGTTTGTTGCCATGGGAATTTTTATACTACTGAAGAAAAAGGCTAAAGGGATAAGATAAAGGAGAAATCTCTTTATAAAATAACAAAGAGTGGGATGCAGTAGCCGATTAGTGGCTTCTGCATCCCGTTTTTATTAATAACCTATGCTGTATTAACACACGAGTACTTGCAGTTCTGCGAGGACGCAAAAATTGACGCAATGTATGTGTTCAACTGCGGAATGACTTGCCAGGGCAGAAATCCAGACTATTTTGCTGATAAGCTTATTGAGGAGTATTATGCGGACACTGTTATGCGATTTTGTATAAAATCTGGCTTCAAAAAGTATAGCCATTTTGGTGTGGTGGTTATATAAAGTAAAGCCAAGAACAAGAATTGGCTACAAAAAGTGTAGCCACATGAAATATATTAGGGGTTTCAGGGGATTTTAGCCCCTGACAAGTTGTGAGAGGACGGAGACGTCGCTATTGCGTAACTTGCCGTGCATTATCTTACATTAAAAATGTTCACCACGTTGAGAAAACTGTACTATTAGCAAAGCACGGATAAAGAGAAATCTGAATTTCTAAACGATATATTTGCCATTTATTGAAGCATGGTTACTGCCACTTATTATTAATTTAAGTGCAGATGAACTGTGCTTTTTTTATTGCAAAAGTGAAGGAGAAGAAAGCTTTTCGCTATATAGATTTTGCAAAATCAGAAGAAGAGACACCAAAAGCTGGTTTGAAAAACAGAAAAGACACCAGCCTAGTTTCTATCGTTAAATTTGAAATGAGGTTATTATATTGATAATACAAAATTTCAATAGCCAGATTCACTGTAAAAGGATATGAGAATAGAACGCATTTGGAAGTGATCCTAACTTTTAAAATATGGAAGGAAATTTGAATGACAAAAATACTGAAGGGAGAAGATTATGAACAGAGATTTTGAACGATGTTGTAGACAAATAGCTAGGATGATGGAAAAGTATAGCTCCATCATTTTGCGGGATATTGAGAAAGAAATAAAATATCGACCAGAACTATTGGCTGTGAATGCAGATGGTAAAAAATCAAGATTTATTGCCTATGTGAAATGTTTTTCTGCTTATCAATGCAGGGCAGCATAAAAAAATT
>CANRGO010000010.1 GCA_947630125.1 uncultured Lachnospiraceae bacterium
TCAAATTGATGGGGTTGAAGAATTGCATAAAATTCCTGGGGCATTTTTCCATTTATATGGAAAAGCAGAAACGCAGCCACAGAAAAAAATTGGTCATTTGACTGCCCTTGGGAGTACACTTGAAGAAGCAGAACAAAAAGGTACATTAGCGTTACATTCATTGCAGGTTAATCCAAGATAATTATATATAGGAGGTTTTTATGGAGCAGACAGGACATGTAAGTACTCCCTTAGTTGGAATTATAATGGGAAGTGATTCAGATTTAAAAGTAATGGTTAATGCGGCAAACATTATGAAGCAGTTTAATATCCCTTTTGAAATCAAAGTTGTTTCAGCACATCGAACACCAGAGAGAATGTTTGAATATGCAAAAAGTGCAAAAAGCCGAGGTCTTGAAGTGATTATAGCAGGTGCAGGTGGAGCAGCACATTTACCTGGAATGGTGGCAGCCATGACATCTTTACCTGTTATTGGGGTTCCTGTTAAATTAAAAGAATTAGATGGTTTAGACTCTTTGTTATCGATTGTACAGATGCCAGGAGGTGTACCAGTTGCAACCGTTGGAATTAACAATGCAAAAAATGCAGGTCTATTGGCAGCAAAAATTCTAGGCATTAAACATGTTGAAATCGCTCAGAAGTTAGAAGCAAACACACAGCAGATCAAAGAGCAAGTGGTGTTTGATCTAGAAGATAGACTAGAAGAAATTACAGATTAAGTGCTTATTTAAATTGACATAGGATATATTAGAAAAAGGGGACCTACATGTTATTTAAATCAACAGGAAAACACAAAGTGTCTATTTTAGATTTTTTACCAGCTTTTTCTGGTTTGGTTGGAAAAGTTGCACTTGTTTCTTCTTTTGCCCTTGTCTGGGCACAGGAATTAGAACTTAGTTACGAAGATTTTGTGTTTGAAAACGTTCGATTAGAACTATTGATTGGAGGAGTGATTACTCTGCTGGCTGCTTTTCTTTATCGAGAAGCCGCGCCAGCAGGGACCTTGTCCCCGTTGGTGGTAATGATACCGATTATGGTTGCCTTTGGTGTACACCCATTGATATTAGGTTTGGAAATAGGTATTTTAGGATTTATCCTTGTAAAAAGTGGTTTGTTTCGCAAGTTAATCAGTCTTGCTGGTGAAATCACCAGAACAAGCGTTACACTAGCATTTGGAATAGCGGGTATTTGGATGTCGGCTAATAAATTGTCGGATTTTTTTGAAGAACAGTATATTTTTTACATCGTACTGATTTGCTTGATTCTTCTATTTATTATATTGCTTTATACGAAAAAAAATTGGCTTATGATTCCTGTAGCAGCATTAGTTGCACTTTGCATTCCTTTGATTTTTGGAATACAGCCTCAATTAACTTATCATACCTTAAGTGTCCATATACAACCTGAGTTTTGGTGGTATTCGATTTGGGGAATTGGTTATGGATTTGATTTGGGAACAATCTTTAAAACTTTGCCATTTGCATTGTTTTCCATACTTCTTTGGACACTGGATACGATTTCTATTCAAGAAGTAGAAAAGATACATTATGATAAAGAACTGGGAGCAACGATTAATATTGAAAAATCCTTTTATATGGTTTCTTTTCGTAATATACTTGGTGTATCTCTTGGAGGTGCTCAAACCTCGTCATTATGGAGAAGTTATTTAGTACCATTGTTTATGGTGAACCGGCCCATGAGAAATAGTGCTATCATTCTTGGAGTGTTAGCTATCATAACCAGTTTTTTCTCAGCACCAATTCAGTTAATCTCTTTTACACCACTTGTTTGGTCAGTGCTGCTATTTGGAATTTTCATGCCATTTACAGTCATTGCTATTAAGAAAGTCTGGAAAGAAAAGAAAAGTACAAATCAAATTGCTATTTTGGCTTTTACCACACTAGGAATCATTGTGAATCCAATTTTTACTTGGATTGCAGCCGTTCTTTATGAGCGAATACTTTGGGTAGTAGTAAGTATGAAAAAACAAAAGGAGTGATTTTATGGATAAACAGAACATCATAACGATCGATGAATATATTGCACAGTTTGCACCTGAAATACAGCTGTTATTAAACAATATACGTGCTGTTATTCAAAAAGAAGCACCTGATGCGATTGAGAAAATCAGCTATCAGATGCCCACCTATTATTATCATGGTAATTTGGTTCATTTTGCAGCTTATGAAAAACATATTGGATTTTATCCTGCACCAAGTGGAATTGCTGCTTTTCAAGATCAATTAAGTGTTTATAAATTTGCCAAGGGTTCTGTTCAGTTCCCACTTTCGAAACCAATACCATTTGATTTGATTGCGGAAATTGTACGATTTCGTGTTACTGAAAACAGTATAAATCATTAACAGTATTATTTTTTTACATATTCTTTTTGTGAACTAAAACCTCGTCCCTGGACTTCGCTGATTCTGCTTATCATTACAAAAGCATTTTCATCAATTTCATGGATGAGTTTTTCTGCTTTATAGAGTTCACGATTAGAAACCACAGTAAGAAGAATTTCAGTTTCTCGTTCTAAATATCCTGTCTGGCCATGAATCAGAGTAATGCCACGATCCAGGTCATGAAGAATTCTCTCTTTGATTTCCAAAGGTTTTTCACTGATTATTTTAATCTGCATTTTGTTTGTACCAACCATTAATAATTTATCAAGTACTATGGTATATACCAGAACCAGAACAATCCCATATAGAATTCTGTCTTTATCTCGAAACGTAGCTTGCAGGGCAAGAATTATGCAGTCAAATAGATAAAGACTGGAAGAAATTGGAATTCTAAAATATTTATGCAGAAGTAGTGGTGGAATATCCATACCACCGGTACTTGCGCCAACTCGAATGATAAGTGCGATTGAACAACCGATACAAATACCACCAAACAATGTATTTAAAAACAAATCATCAGTCATCGTAAAACGCATAGAATAAGGTTCAATAAAATGAAATAAAACAGGATAGCAGATGGTGCTAATTAAGGTGGTTAAGGCAAAGTTTTTACCTAGAAACAGTAGGCCGATAAAAAACATCAAGATGTTAAATAGTAAAATAAAAACTGATAATGGGAATCCGGTAATTTCATGGATAAAAATACCAATTCCCGTTGTACCACCAGTAATTAAGCCAGAAGGAATGATAAAAAAAGCAATGCCTATGGCATATAGGAAGTTACCGCATAGAATGATGAGTAGATTTTTTATTAAGTGTATGGATTTCATAGGGTATCCCTTTCTTTGTTATTGTGTTTTAAACGATTTGCTGAGGGTGATTTTCCATAGATTAGCTTAAACTGTTTGGAAAAATGATATACATTATCATAACCTACCTTTTGAGCAACTTCACTAACGCTGTAACTTTTTGATTCTAATAGAAAACACGCCATATTCATACGTTCACTGATCAAATCCTTTTTGGGACTGATTTGAAACAGCTGCTGATAAAAATGACTAAACCTGGATGTACTTAAACCAGTAAGTGCGGCCATTTCATCGATTGACCAGGGATATTGAAGCCGAGAAAGAATGGTAGATCTTGCACTTCGAAAACTTTCTTCTAACTTTGGATTGTCACTTCTAGAGCTATTGTAAGTATGATAAGAGCGAGAGATTATAAGTAAAATCTTGCGTAATAATAAATCCAACAATATATCCTGAAAATTGTCATTTTTAAGACTTTCTTCTTCCAACTGACGGATGAGATGATGAATCTCATCTGTTTTTTTGATTCGGATAGGTTCATTAAGGGGAAATTGAATAGTCGTTAAAAAATGCAGCACCTGATTGCCAGAAAAATGAATCCAGTCATTGTCAAAACCTTGAAAAGGCTGATGATAATACTGAGGATGAGTAGGACTATAAAGTATTATAGTTCCTTTTTCATAATGTTGCTTTTTTTGCTCTAAGCTTATATAAATGTCAGATAAAAATAAAAGGAGTAAATAATTTCCGGAACCAGAGGGACGATTGATCAGAAATCCATTGGATTCTTTGTAGTGACAACCCATTTTTTCGAGAGTAAGCATTGGTAACCATAGCATAAAATGACAAATTATTAGCCATATTATACATTTCTCCTTTCCGGATTTTATACTATTCTGAATTATAAAGAAACCTATTATAAAAGTCAATGGATGGAGGATTTATGATGAAATATGTAGTAAATGCAAGAAGTAAAAAAGCAGAAATCGATAAAAATATTTATGGTCATTTTGCAGAGCATTTAGGAAGATGTATTTATGAAGGTATTTATGTAGGTGAGAATTCAGAAATTGAAAATACCGATGGAATACGTAATGATGTTTTAGATGCCTTGAGAAAAATGAAAATACCAGTACTTCGCTGGCCAGGTGGTTGTTTTGCGGATGAGTATCATTGGAAAGATGGAATCGGACCTAAAGAAAATCGTAAAAAAATGATCAATACGCACTGGGGTGGTGTTGTTGAAGACAATAGTTTTGGAACTCATGAGTTTTTAAGACTTTGTGAATTGCTTTCCTGTGAACCTTATATTGCAGGTAATGTGGGCAGTGGAACAGTACAGGAAATGAGTGAATGGATGGAATATATGACCTTTTCCGGAGTATCTCCCATGTCTGCTCTGCGTTCTGAAAATGGAAGAGAAGATGCCTGGAAGATCCCATACTTTGGAATAGGTAATGAAAATTGGGGTTGCGGCGGTAATATGAGACCAGAATATTATGCTGACTTATTCCGACATTTTGGAACCTATGTAAGAAATTATGGTGACAATAAAGTGATGAAAATCGCTTGCGGTCCAAATTCAGATGATTATCATTGGACAGATACTTTGATGAAACAGGCTAAGAACCAAATGGATGGGTTAACCTTACATTATTATACCTTACCAACAGGTAAATGGGATAACAAAGGGGATGCAACAGGATTTACAGAAGAAGAATATTTTGCAACTTTAAAGAAGACATATTATATGGAAGAATTACTTCAAAAACATAGTGCAATTATGGATTTCTATGATCCAGAAAAAAAAGTTGCCTTAATCGTAGATGAATGGGGAACCTGGTATAATGTGGAAAAAGGGACAAACCCAGGATTTTTGTATCAGCAAAACACCATGCGTGATGCTATGATAGCAGCAATAAATCTGAATTTATTTCATAAACATGCCGACCGAGTTAAAATGGCAAACATTGCACAGATGGTAAATGTTTTACAAGCAGTTATTTTAACTGAGGGGAAAGAAATGCTTTTAACACCTACCTATCATGTGTTTGAAATGTTTGCTAAAAATCAAAGCAGTCAGCTACTAGAAAGTCATTTGTTTGGTGAATTCATAGGGACTGGAGAACAACAAATTCCTTCCGTAAGTGAATCAGCAGCGTTAGATCAAGATGGAAACATCATTCTTAATTTATGTAACACAGATCCACACCTTGCGAAAGAACTCGATGTGGAATTACTAGGGTTTGAAGTAGGTGAGGTTCAAGCTACTTACATTTCCGGAGATATCTCGGCTCATAATACTTTTGCGCAAAAAGAACTTATTAAAAAACAAGAATTTTCAGATTATACAAAGACAAATAATGGCCTTTTATTGAAACTTCCTCCTTGTTCTGTTATAGCTGTAGTTGTAAAAACAAAATAATAATTTGGAGGTAGTCAGCATGGAACAAATTAGAACGTATTTCATTGCGTTACTTGTTTTCTTTGTCATTGATATCATCTGGTTGGTTGTAATTGCCAGAAAATTGTATCAAAAAGAGTTAGGGTTTATCATGAGTGAAAAACCGAACTGGATAGCAGCAATCATATTTTATCTTATTTTTATTGTTGGACTAGTATTTTTTGTTATCAATCCAGCCATGGGAAAAGAAAGTTGGTCCTATGCATTGCTGGCAGGTATGTTGTTTGGATTGATTACCTACTCAACATATGATTTAACGAACCTGGCAACACTAAAGGATTGGCCCTTAAAGATTACTGTGATTGATTTGATTTGGGGAACTTCATTGGGCGGTGCTGTATCAACCATTACCTATTTTATCTGTCAATTTATAAAGAAATAAAGGAAAAGCACCATGTGTATTACAAAAAAAGCATGGTGCTTTTATTTTTTGCTTGAAAATGTAATACGATTTAGGCATTGTTATTAGAAATATTGAAAATACTGGGTATTAATTATTGTAATTTGTAAAACGTTGTTGTATAATTTTTTTGTAATCGAAAGAAAACATAGTAGGTAAGGAGGTATAAAATGTCAGGAATTATTCTGTTTATGGTAATATGTGCGCTTGTATTTTTTCAGAAAAATATCAAGTATAAAAAATCAACATATTATGAACGGACACATCATTCTTACATAAAAGTTCTTACCACCAAAAAAAAATTTTCTACCTATCGTCTGTATTGTTATCTGCAACACTATGAGTTCTTAGGCATGAAATTTCTATTTCATTGTACCATTCCGAAAGAAGATGGAGAATCACTGGAAGTTGATCTTCTTATGATAAGTGAAAGAGGTATATTCGTATTTGATATGAAACAATACGGAGGCTTAGTGCAGGGTGATGAGCATAATATTTACTGGATACATCAGATTCGTAACTTTATTTGGAGAAAACAAGAATTTACATTTGTAAATCCTGTTTTAAAAATGAAATCACAAAATAAATGGATTTTGAAGACCCTTGTAAAATCTGTACCAATTTATCATTTGATAATATTTCCTAAGCATACTACATTTGCAGATCTTGAATTAAGCATATCAAATGTTAAAATTATCTCATTAGATCAAACTGCGTCAAGTGTTCAAGCCCTCGTGCATCAACAAGAACAACTTTTAACAGAAGATGAAGTTCAACTTTTATATGAGAGTTTATCACAGTATGCATATAATGGAGTGGAGCGTAATATGATTTTCAATTTACCGATCGTTCAAAGCAAACAAAACAATATTATTCCCTTTCATGCGTTGAAACAGAAATAAAGAAAGATTTACGAAACTGAAGAAAAGAATGATTGATTATCTTTAACTTCCACTATATAATATCAAGTAGGGAATTTGTTGGAATATCAAATTATTTTATTGAGGGAATTGTTTTGAACAGGGAAATAGAAGAAGATTTTTCGAGAATTGATGAGAAACAGTTAAATGAAATTAAAAAAGAATATAATCGTATTGATGGGAACTGGCTTACCTTGCATTATAGAATTTCGGTGGGCTTAGTTTTTTTTGCTTTTTTTATTGAATGTGTAATTAGCATGATTGTAATCAGGTCAGACTTGCTTAAAATATCGGTTTCTTTGTATTTTATAAAATATCTTTTTGTTCCTTCTTTATTAAATTGTATCTGTGTTATCATTGGAACAATACTACTGAAACAAAACCGTTTAGAACAAAAATATAAAATGATAACGGTTTCAATCATGTTTAGTTTTATTTGTTTCATATTAGTGACGGCACATAGCGTTTTTGTGATTACATTTTTTATTTTTTCGGTGGCAATTATGCTGACTTTAGTTTATGCAAATCAGTTTATAACGCTATTAACTTCGTTGATAAGCATTATATTACTTTCAGTTTCGGAATTATATATCAAGTGGAATTTAGAGAAGGAATCAATTTTTGAAAGTACAACTAGATTAAGTGATTTTCTGATTGCAATATTTACCTTGATTACAGTCAATATAGTTTGTATGATTATCATTCAATATGAACAAAAAAAGAATTTAGCAAGTATACAGATAGAACTTGAAAGAAGAATACTGGAGAAAAAAATTAAAATTGACGAGTTAACTGGAATTTATAATCGCAAAGCATTTTACGATATGCTAAAAGATATCGATGATAATAAGGATGGAACATACATCTTGGCAATTATTGATATTGATAAATTTAAGGAAATAAATGACACCTATGGTCATCATCGAGGAGATACCTGCCTTGTACATTTTGCAAAATTATTAAAGGAATATGGAATCGGAGCGATACCCTATCGTTATGGTGGAGATGAATTTTGCTTTTTATTTTTTAATAAATGTATTGAAGAAGTTAAAATCATATGTGATCAGATACGTTTGAAAACAAAAGAACTTATAGTGAATGAAGAAGTCAGATTTACTGCAAGCTTTGGGCTGGCAGAATATGAAGTAGAATCAGGTGCAGCCCAACTTTTTGTTAGAGCAGACCAGGCACTTTATAAAGCAAAAATTGTAAGAGATTCTATCGAAGTTCATGAAGGCTGATAAAAGAGCCATAAACTTTTTGGTTTATGACTCGAGAGTTGTATGTTTCGATAGATATTTATAAGGTGATATTCCACAATACTTTTTAAATACCTTGCTAAAATAGTCTGGGTCCGAATAGAATAATTGATTGCTAATTTCGTGAATGGTAAATCCGGAATTAGACAATAAATAAAGGGCACGTTCCATTTTTATCATGGTAATATATTGAATTAAAGTAATGCCTGTAACTTTCTTAAACAAAGCGCTCATATAGGAGGTGTTCATATAAACATAATCCGATAGTATTGGAACAGTTATTTTATCATCAACATGGGTTACGATATAAAAGCAAATTCTTTGAATGGTTGTATTTGCTTCGCCAATTAGGAATCTTTTTAATATCTGAAATAGTTCAGTAAAGTATTTTTTAATTGGAGTTGCGATATTTAAGAGGTTTTTGCTATTATAGTATTGGATATTTTTTATCGTATTTTTAGGATAAACAAATACGCACTCCTCTGGAGTGCGTATTTGCATAGTCATATATTACAGAAAAAAAACATATTTGTCTAGAGAAAATTATGATTGAAAGAAGGATACTTGTTTTTTTAAATCATCTGATAATTGACCTAAAGCATGAGCAGCATTCATAAAGTCATGGATTAACTCTGTAAATCCTTCGATTGTTGCTGAAACTTCCTCGGCGCTGGCTGAGGATTCTTCAGATAGAGCAGAAATATTACTCATACGATCCAGAAGCTCAACTTTTGATTGGTTTGTTTCGCTAATGGCAGTATCAATATGATTAATTTCTTCCATTAATTGCTGAATAGCAACTTCAATTAAGTTAAAGATTGTTCCAGTTTCAGAAACTGCTTCACTCTGTTCTGTAATTAACTGATAGGACTGATCCATGGATGTTACCGTATTTTCTGCTTTTACCTGAATTGTCTGTATTAATCCTTGAATTTGTGAGGTTGCATGTGTGGACTGTTCTGCTAATTTTCTGATTTCTTCTGCGACTACAGAGAAACCTCTTCCAGCTTCACCAGCACGAGCTGCTTCAATGGCTGCATTTAATGCCAACAAATTTGTTTGATCTGCTATTTGATGAATGGTATCAGTAATCATTGATATTTTTTCGGTTTCTTGCTTCATCTCATGTACAACTTTTGTTACCACATTAGATGCTTCCATGCTTTGTGAAGTTTTATCAGTCAACCTTCCCATGACATCTTGTCCTTCTAAACTCAATTTGTTTGAAGTGTCAGATATTTCTGACATTTTATCAGATAAGCTTTTTATAGAAGAAATCTTTTCAGACAAACTATGAATCGCCTGCACTCCATGCTGTATATCAGAAGCAGTATCCGAAGCTCCCTGTGCAACTTGTTCGATGGTAAGAGATATCTCTTTCATAGATTGATTTGATTCAATGGCTTTTTCATTTACATCTCCAGATGTATGCGCTATTGTTTCGGAGGATTCTTTAACCTGTAATATTAACGTTGACATTTGGTCCATCATTTGATTGTAATCATGGGCCAGTTCTTCGAATTCATCTTTTGAATGGATGGATACTCTGGATGAGATAACACCAGTAGCGGCATCATGAAAAGATTGTTTTAACTTTTTGATTTTTTTAATCAAAGAGTTGCTATATAGAATGGAAACAAGCAATATCATAACAACAGAACCTAGTATTACGAATATATAAATTGATTGTAGATTTTTCGTAATATCAGTTAAATCAGTAGCAGGAATTGCCCCCATAACTTTCCAACCAGTAAGTTCACTCGTGTTGTAAACTAAAAATTTATCTTCTCCATTATATTGGTAGGATTCAAATCCAGAAGGGTTTGTTTTCACTGTTTCCCAATAACTTTGAGCAGTAGCACGATCGGTTCCAAGTAGGCTGTCATCTGGATGCGCTATCATAATACCATTTCCATCGGTTACGTAAACATAACCTTTGGTTCCAACAACAAGTTCTGCGATGGTGTTATTAAAATCGATTAAGTCAACAATAATTGAAACAACACCTATGGTTCGACCGTTATAGGAGACTGCTTTTGATACGGAAACAACCTGAGTATTAAACTGTTCGTCAAAGTATGGATTGCTGATAAAAATTTCATCAGGTTTTTCTTCAGCAAAAACGTACCATAATTTCGTCGTAGGATCAAAATCTGAGGGAACATTTGATTCTGGATAGGAAACAAGATAGGTTTTTCCCTTAGCAAAATATATATTTAGGACATCTTCTCTGGATTCCACCATACTTTTTAGTAAAAGATTAATGTTTATGGTATCCGTACCTAGATAAGCATCTTTTTGTAATTCACGGCTACTTGCCAGTAACTTTAAACCACTATAAAAACTAGTAAAATAGTTTTCAATTTCACGATCTACTTGCTTTAGTGTATCTTCCGCCTGTGTTTGAAAATTTTTCTGAATGACACTTGAAGTCTGCTGATACGTATAAGCAGCTGTAAACATCAATGGTAAAAGACTCACTACTAAAAAGATTCCCAATAATTTGGAACGAGTTGAACGAAAGGAAAATCCTCCTGTTTTCTTTGAAACTTTAAGTTTTGCTTTTTTTTCTTTTTGTTTTTTCACTGTTTGATAAGTCCTCTCTTAAGCGTTAGTGATATTATATAAGACATTCTATTGTTGGTCTAGTAAAAATTTTTGATGTCATTGTAAAAAATATGGTATATTTTGATGTAATAATAGTTGACGCAACAACTAATTGGCGTTATTATAGTTGACGAAACAACGAAAATGAGGTGTAAATATGGACAATAGCGTAGGTCGTTTAGTATCAATCTTATATCGAAAAAATCAGGTGTATTTAAATGAAGCATTAAAGGAACTTGGATTAACAGCATCTGAGTTACCGATTATTATTTATGTACTAAAGCACGAGGGAGTATCGCAGGAAGAAATGGCACAGTTTTTATCCATTGACAAGGCTGCTATAGCTCGAGCAGTGGATACGCTTCTTGAAAAGGGTTTGGTTCAGAAGGAAAAAGATGAACTGGATCGTAGAGCAAATAAGATTACAGTAACTGAGGTTGGAAAAAAAATAGAGTTTGCCTTAAATCAACGGCTTCTCTATTGGACACAATATTTGACGAAGGATATTGAGGAAAAAGACGTAGATACCATGTATCGAGTATTGAATATTATGGTAGATAAACTAGAACATAAGGATTGTAGAGAAATTTGGAGGAATCATACGTGTCAGGAATAGAAGAAATAAGAATAAATCAAGAGGATCATAATCCTCTTGGATTTGAAAAAATATCATCACTGCTTTGGAAATTTTCCCTACCAGCAATTATAGGGATGTTAGTAAATGCTTTCTATAACATAGTAGATCGTATTTTTATAGGAAATGCCGTAGAACTTGGTTCTAATGGACTTGCAGGAATAACAATTGGTTTTCCAATCATGGTTATACAATTATCAATTGGGATACTCTTTGGGGTGGGTGGAGCTACACTTTTTTCCATGAAATTAGGCGCAAAAGAATACAAAGAAGCTGAAAAAGCCATGGGAAATGCTTTTTTGCTTTTAATAATCAGTAGTTTTCTATTTGCTTTATTTGGGCAGGTTTATTTGGAAAAATTATTACATCTTTTTGGTGCGAGTGAAGTGATTTTACCATATGCGATGAAATACATGAGAGTCATTTTCTTTGGTTCAATGTTCCAAATAGTTAGCCTTGGAATGAATAGTTTTTTACGTGCAGTTGGAAAACCAAAACTAGCCATGATTACCATGTTTGTAGGAGCTGGTACCAATATCGTTTTAGACCCAATCTTTATCTACGTGTTTAAAATGGGAATGGCCGGAGCAGCACTTGCAACGATTATTTCGCAGTTTATATCTATGATCTGGATTTTACATTATTTTCTGAATAAAAAAACAAAACACAGAATCACCCTTGTTGGTATGAGGCCAAGAGCAAAGGTAATTCGAGATATAACAAGTCTAGGAATTCCGGGCTTTTTAATGCAGATAAGCAATAGTATTTTAAATGTGGTTTTGAATAAGGCTTTATTACAGTATGGTGGTGATCTTGCGATTTCAGCATTTGGAATAGTGAATAGTGTTCAAACGATTTTGCTAATGCCGATTATTGGACTAAATCAGGGTGTTCAACCGATTGTAAGTTATAATTTTGGAGCAAAAAAATATGAGCGAATCAAAGAAGTTGAAAGATTAGCTATGATTACAGCGACCATCATTGTTATTGTTGGTTTTATAATTACCAGGATTTTCCCTGAACAAATTGTAACACTTTTTAATCAAGAAGAAGCCTTAATTCAATTGGGAAGTAAAGCAGTTACCCTATGGTTTTTATGCTTGCCTTTTATTGGGTTTCAAGTACTGGGAGCGAATTTTTTTCAGACAATAGGTAGATCAAAAACTGCAACATTTTTAACGCTTAGCAGGCAAGTTGTTTTTTTAATTCCAGCGATTGTTCTTTTTTCTAATGCATGGGGCTTAGAGGGGATATTCTATGCCGCTCCCTTTGCGGATGGTATATCGGCTATCATTACAGGGCTATTCTTTTTCTTTGCGATAAAAAAACTTAATGAAATAGCAAAATAATTATGGTATGATTTTTCACATGATACATATCCTATTCAGTGAGAAGGTTGTCGTATGATTATTAAAATACTAAGTATTTATTTGTTTGTAGGAGTGATGCTACTATCCTCTATGTTTAAGTCTGCAAATCTATTTGCTAGGTTGTTTGCTTGAGATTAATACGGAATCCTTGGGAAATATGGTTCTTTGGAATCAAATTCAATACTTTGGGATTCCTTTTTTCCCAACATTATGGCTGCTTGTTAGTATGCAGTACACAGGTAGAGTAGAAAAAATGAAAACAATAAAAGGTATCTTACTCTTTTTTATACCAATTATGACATTTTTACTTCGATTTACCAATGAATGGCATCATTTATATTACAAAAGAATAGAAGTACAGGAAATTGAAGGTGTTCAGGTTTTATATTTAACCAAAGGGCCCTGGTATTTTATTCAGATGGCATATGTTTTATTTACGTTAATTATTTGTACCTGGTTTTACTTTCAAAGATATCGAAAAAGTGTTGGGGATGAAAGAGTTCAGTTTCGTCTATTGTTAATCGCTTCAATTTTACCTTATTTGGCTTTGATTTTGGTATCAACTAATTTTGGTGGAATTGGAATTGATTATACTGCTATTATTTTACCTCCGTGTATTTTGATGATTCATTTAGCGCTCTCATATTTTAACTTTCTTGAAATACAACTTTTAGCAAGAGAAAGAGTTTTTGAGGATAGTGCAAGTGGACTTATATTACTGAATCGTTATTATCAATTAGTTGATCATAATGAAAAAAGCTTGGCAATTTTATCGAATATTCGTGCTGATCTAAAAACGGATAATTTGAAGGATTTATTGACTGATGAACAAGAATTTTCGTGAATTGGCAAAGGCAGCATTTGAAAAAGCAGAAATCTTTCGAAAATTAATCGAAGAAACTACAATGAGTTTTGGAACAGAAAGTTTTCATATTACTGTAAGCATAGGCGTAGCTGAGTTTTCAAAGAAATTATCAACCCTTGACACCTTATTAAATAGTGCCGATGAAGCATTGTATCAAGCTAAGAAGAATAGAAGAAATCGTACAGAATATATAATTACCAAATAACCCTTACGTAACAGTATGGGTTATTTTTTTGTAAAACAACTTGCTAATTATAAGTCATAGAATTATAATTGTAATTAACAACTAAATGTTAAAGAGGTAGAATATGTTTATTTGTGATATCAGTGTTTTTAATCGTTATGGTAAGCAAAAACTAGATGAACAACTTGAGGTACTAAATCTGAAATGGCATGATTTAGTATTGTTATTAGTGGTTGAACAAATTCCTGGGATAGAACAGGCTAGATTGATTCCATTTCTTCAAACAGACAAAGCTAATGTTACAAAATTAATACAAAGATTAGAACAAAATAATTATATATATCGTGAAACAAATAAGACGGATAAAAGAAATAAAAATGTATTTTTAACCAAGGAAGGAAAAAAACTTGTCCCAAAACTTTATGAAATCATGAATATCTGGGAAGATGCTTGTTTTTCTGAAATAGAGAAATCAGAACTGGAATTATATAAAAAAATTAGTTCTAAAATCATTACGAATATTATGAGAAATACAAATGAGTAACTTAATAAGAAGGATATCAGGAAGAATTTGCGCGGAAGAATTGAGACGGGATCAGGTGGAGGATACTTTTTCATGAAATATAAATCAGAAGAACTTAAGACTTCCTATTTTTATGCAGAAAAAATAATGCATGAAAAAGCAGTAAGTTTTTATCAGGCTTTTTCAAAATTATCTGAAAATAGATTCTATAGTGTCTGTGCGGTATATGCATTTTGTAGATATGTAGATGATTTGGTTGATGGTTTCGATAATGACAATCTAAAACCTAAGGAAAAAGAGAACGTTTTGAAAGAATTACAGGATATAGAAGACTGTATTCAAAAACTTGAAAAAGAAAATAAAAAGCAAAACTTGGATTATCCTTGGTGGTTGTCTTTTGAAGATACTTTTCTAACATTTCGTATGAAGGCAGAACCCTTTTGTTGGCAAATACAAGGGCAACGTTGTGATTTAGATTTTAAAGAAATTCAAACCATAGAAGAATTAATTGAGTATTCTAAACTAGTGGCAGGATCTGTTGGTTATATGTTGCTTCCTATTTTAGTGAACGAAACGAACAATTGGGACATAAATCTTGTGAATGCCTGCGTAAATTTGGGAATTGGTATGCAAATTACCAATATTTTGAGAGATGTGGGTGAAGATTTAACCAAAAGAAACCGAGTTTATTTACCACAAGAACTTCTTAAAAACTATCAATTGGGCATTGAAGATTTGAGAAGGTTTTGCAATAATTTTACATTGTATTATGAAACAACAAGTTTTAAACACTTTATAAATCTATGGGAAGAACTTACAACTGTATCAAAAAAATATTATGAATCTTTGGAGCCTTACATCATGGATTTCGAAAAAACATGTCGTTTGCCTTTAGCAGCAGCATCGAAAATTTATCAATCCATTGAACAGGCAGTGCGAGATGAACGGTATGATTGCTTTACAAAGCGTTGTTATACAAATAAAAAATTGAGAAATGCTATTTTAGTACAAGTTTTGAATACTTTAAATAACAAAACAAGAGGGTAATTTTGTGGGAAACTTAGTGGGACTTTTTATTTCAATGATTTATATACTTTTTATTCTTGTGTTAGGTACAGCTGTTGCAAAACTTAGCAAAGGGGCTTCAGAATCCTCCAGAAAGTTAGTGCATATTTTAGTAGGAAATTGGGTTTTTTTAAGCCCAATGTTTACGGAACTTATTTTTGTTGTTTTGGTACCCTTTACATTTATTATTGTAAATAGTCTTAGTCTGAAATATAACCTGATAAAAGCAATGGAACGGGATGATGATAGTCTTGGAACTGTTTATTATGCCATAAGTATGTTTGTATTAACAGGAGTTGGATATTTACTGCAATGGCCGATACTTCCCTTTATTGGGCTTTTAATTATGGCCTACGGGGATGGTTTGGCAGCTATCATTGGAAAAAAATGGGGCAAAAACAAACCATTCACTTTTGCACCAGAGAAAAGCGTAGTAGGAAGTATGACTGTTTTTTTTATTGCATTCTTGGTAACTTGTATCACGATAGTTGTTGCTGAAGACATTGGTAGGATGGAAAAAACCAATCCGATGTATCTTATTATGATTGGCCTTTTAACAGGGTTTTTTGCAGTGATATTGGAATTATCTGGAAAGAAAGGAAGTGACAATTTATTGCTTCCTATTGGTACTGGATTTTTTGCTTCCGTATGCTATTATTTAGGTACGACAGGTTTCTATCTTTATATGATGGTAGCTGCACTCGTCCTGTATCTTGCTTTTTGGTTAAAAGCAATTACCATGGATGGAATTGTTTTCGCACTAATGACCGCAACCTTTCTTTATGGTTTTGGTGGTGTCTGGATTGGAACTAGTTTGCTCTTGTTTTTTGTACTGGGAAGTCTGGTAAGTAAATTGAAAAATGATCGTAAGCTTAGAGCAGAGAAATTACAGGAAGCAACACAGGCAAGAAATTGGATCCAGGTTATTTGTAATTCGTTGCCAGCTACGGTATTGGTGTGGTTATACTTTTTGTTTCCAGGTAAAGAAGTATTCTTGCTTTTAGCGTTTGCAGTTTTTTCAGCAGCTGCAGCAGACACCTTTTCTTCAGAACTTGGGATGTTGTTCAAAGGAAAAGTTTTTTCTATACTAACAGGTAAAGAGATTGCCCCTGGTCTTTCTGGTGGGGTATCACTTGGTGGTTTTTTTGCCTCCATATTAGGCGGTTTTCTATTATCTCTGCCAGCGTATCCAATATTTGACATCCAAGGAGTTTTATTTGTCTTTTTATTAGGTATACTGGGTGGTTTTATAGACAGTATTTTTGGCGCGCTAATTCAGAGAAAATATCGTACAGAAACAGGTATTTTGCAAGAAATGGTGAAAACAGAAGGGGATTTACTTGTAGCAGGTTTTTCCTTTGTATCAAATCATATGGTAAATTTGCTGAGTCTTTCTATTATCCCTATGATAGGAATGGTTTTTTATTGTTTACTTTAATAACGAAAAGTATAAAAATTATAAATAGGTAATCTGTATTTTTATATGTTAGGTGGTGAATTAACATGAAAAATGTAAGAAAAGTATTATTCTTAGTGGTAATTACTTTAATAATTTTTGCTTCAGATGGTTTCGAAGCAGTTTATGCAACAAATTTTATTGATTGTCCAGATTGTAATAATGGACACTCACAAGCATGTAAGTGCGGTGGAGCAGGTGAATATTTGCAATCTTGTGATTTATGTGGTGGAAGCACAACTTTATTGTGTGACTTATGTAATGGAAGTGGTACATTTGATGGAAGCAGCTGTTATCGGTGTGGTGGAGATGGAGCTATGTTATGTAATCGCTGTGGTGGAAGTGGAACGCAAATGCTTGGTTGTAATAAACCTTATTGTTCAAGATGTGGCGGTACAGGTGGATACCCTGAAGGGTCACCAGAACATATTCAACAATTGAAAGATGAAGGTAATTACGTAGAACCAGAAAAGAGTGAAATCACAATACCAAAGATCGAAAATTTTGACGAATTTAATAAAGTTGAAGATATTACTATTATTGAAAACATAACACCAGAGCTCATTTCTCAAAACAAAGATATAGAAATATCTCCAAATTTGAGTATTTCTATAACAAAATCAACAACAGAACAGCTTGATGTTCTGAAAAAAATTCCAGAAGAAGAACTGAAAACATTAATTAATTTGATCAGTGATATTGTATCAACTGTGGAAATGGGTAAAGTAAGTAAACAATCTGAATCATATATTAATCGTGTAATGGAACAAGAAAATATTAATATGCAACTAATTTGTTTTGAAGAACATGAAAGTATAGAGTTGGGATTTCCTGTTGAAGTATTTGTTCCTGTTTTTGACAATCAATTTGATGAAATGGAAAATGCTTATGCCTATCATATTGTTCAAAATGGAAATGAAGCAGAATATTTAGGAGAAGCCATTCTTCATAAAAATGAAGATGGAAAAGTATATGAATTATCATTTGTGACGGATGGGTTTTCTGATTTTTTTATTACTACAACACAAATCAAACTTGAGAATTTAACTTATAAATCTGAATATGAAATTAGTAATAACATAGAAGAAGATGAAGCTGAAGATGAATATATTGAAACAAAAAAAATAGAAAAAACAGAAAAAACAGAAGAAATGCCTAGTCAGGTTAAAGAAGATAGTAATACTCTGATTATTTTTGGAGGAATACTAGGAATAATAGTTGTTATTTTAATTGGATTTTTAATTAAAAATATATACAAAAAAAACTGAGAGAAATTCTCAGTTTTTTTGTATATAACACGGTTTCTTCCTAAATGTTTTGCCTCATATAATTTCTCATCTGCAGCAGCAATAAAATCTGAAGTCGATTGATTTTTATAAGATTCAACACCTGCACTAATTGTAATTTTTGTCTCTTCAGAAAAAACAAATGCTTCAACTTTTTTCCGAATTCTTTCTGCTATTAGATAAGCTTTTTCTTCAGTGGTAGATGGGAAAAGGATGATAAATTCTTCGCCACCATAGCGACAGCAAGATCAATATCAAAGATAGCAATAGAAAAAGGAAATTCACTTTCAGAATATGCCTCCTGATACCTATTTAATACATCCATAATGGCACGTCTGTTATAAAGACCTGTTAAAGCATCTGTTTTTGATTTTGTTTCCCATTGATTTTTTTCAGATATAAGTTGCATTTCCTGTTCTTTTTTTTCTGTAATATCAAACACGATACCAGCAGCAAAAAGAGGATTCCCGTTCTCGATCTTCTAATAACTGCTTATTTAATAAAGTTACTTCTTGTAACAATTCAATTAACTCTTCCTTGGTATAGTTGATATAATCCATATAGTCTCTCCTGTTCCAGATCTTTCTGACTGAAATAAAGGATGCATGATCGTATATGTTAAATATAGTCTATAATACAAAATACGTCAAATAAATCATATTGAAATAATTCTTTTATACAAGTATAGTATATATAAGGGTTAACATAGGTTTTTTTTATCAATCGTTATATAGAATTTTGAAAGGAAATATATAAATATGAAACAAGATTCAAAAAAACAGGAAATATTGAAAATTGCTTTTGATTACTTTTTAAATAAAGGTTATGAAGCAACAACACTTCGAATGATTTGTAAAAAGGCAAATGTAGAGGCGCCTTCTGTATATTATTATTTTGGTTCAAAAAAAGGTTTGTTTTTTGCTGTTATTGATTATATTTTAGAACAATATCAGGTAATAAAAGAAAAAGTGAATGATAATTTGGTTTTTTTAGAAAGAAATCCCGAAAACGTACTTGAACAAATTGCTATAAAAGCAGTGTTTTATTCAATAAAACATGAAAAGGAAACCAAATTTTATATGAGATATACGATGTTTCCACCTTCAGAATTAAAGCGTGATATTAACAGTTACATGAAGCAAACATATGAACAGAAAGAATTGTTATACAAACAGGCATTAAAATATTTTTTATTAAAAAACAAACTAAAGATTGAGTTGGAAGAAGCTTTTATGAAATATGAAAAATTAATCGATTCTTTAACCTTTCACGTGGTGTTTTCTAATTGGAGACCTGAAGAAGATGAAGTAAAAGTTATTGTACAGACATTTTTATTAATACAATTTCAAAAATAATATTTTATAAAAGGGGAATTTATGAAAAAGGAAAAACAAGATTTTGCTAGACAAACAATATTTAAGTTAGTAATAGCAACAATCATACTAACAACTCTTATTTTGACAAAGCATTTTTTTGTTCAAAAGCAGATTTCAAATCAGATGAATATTTCAAATATTATGAATGAAGCTGGAAGGCAGAGAATGTTAAGCCAGAAAATCACAAAAGATATCTTATATATAAAAGATGATTCAATCAGCAGAGCGTTCTATTTAAGTGATTTAGATAAATCTCTTCTGGAAATGAAGAGTATTCATCAGAGATTACAAATTATTAACCAGGAGGAAGCTTTTGTTCAACTTAGCAGAGAAGCGGTGGATGTAAAATATTCAAAAGTAGATGAGCATTTTAAGGATTTCTATGATGCGGCCACCCAAATAGCAAAAGATTATGAAAGTCAAAAAACATTGGAAAGTAGTAATATGAAGCCAGAATTATTAACGGCAGTTAAACGGTGTGAGTTATTGTATGTAGAGCATATGGATGATTTGGTAAATCAATATGATCGTCTTGCAAAACGTGAAACAGAACAGTTTCTAAGGAATAATAGTAATTTATTTATTTCCATCATTGTAGTAATTGTAATGCTGTCACTTTTTATATATTATCCGATTTTTAGAAACTTTAAAAAGTTAACTATGGATATTGACGAAAGTAATGATAATCTGATTAAAATGTTGCATTTAATGAGGGGCTATATCTTTTTAGTAAATAAGCATGGTGATATCATTCTTTCAAATAAAGATGCTGAAGATGTTATTCAGAGTAATAAATCACGAAAAAAGAATATAGCCAGAGATATACACTTTTTAGAACTTAATATATTAGAAAATTTTGAAAACTGTAGTTTGGAAAACCGTTTGATTGATGTGGAAACTATCATAGAAGATAAAAATAAAGAACTGCGAACGGTTCTTTTATCAATTGTTTCAGGGAATTATGATCATGAAAAGGCTTTTTTGGTTTCCTTATTTGACATTACTGAGCGGAAAAATACAGAGTTGACTTTAAAACGTATTGCAATTAAGGATGAACTTACAGGGCTATATAATCGCCACTTTTTGGATCAGATTATTGATGAAGAAATTAATCGAAGTGAACGTTATGAAGTACCATTATCAGCATTTTTATTAGATTTGGATTATTTCAAAGCAGTGAATGATAAATATGGACATCCAACGGGTGATTCTGTGTTGAAATTAACAGCGGAAATTATACAAAATCAAATGAGAATGAGTGACTATTCCATAAGAATAGGTGGCGAGGAGTTTCTTGTCATTTTGCCAAATACATCTTTGGCAGGAGCATTTGACGCAGCAGAAAAAGTTCGCAAGGCAATTGAGAATACACCTCATCCAGTGATTGGAACCTTTACAGCAAGTTTTGGAGTTGGTGAGCGAATACAAGGTGAAACATACCAAAACTTATATTCCAGGATTGATGGGGCGTTATATCAGGCAAAAGAAAATGGTCGTAATCAGAGCGTAGAAGCTAAATTAGTAGGTGGTGAATATAGTGGAATTTACATAAGGTGGAATAAGAATTGGAATTCGAACAATGAGACGATAGACGAACAACATCGAAAATTATTTTATCTGGTTAGTAGATTAATCGAAGAGTCTCATAAAACGTTTGATAAGGAAAATACCATAAATCAAATTGATGAAATCATCAAACATATACAAGAGCATTTTCATGATGAAGAAAAAATTCTTCATAAGATAGGTTTTTCGGAACTTTCAAACCATCAAAAACTTCATGGACAATTGTTAAAAAGGACTGCAGAAATAAAAAATTTGGTTTCTATAGATCGCATTAGTAGTATCAAAGCTTTTACAATTATTTTTGATGAAGTTATCATAGGACATTTGTTAAATGAAGATACAAAATTTTTCTCTTTCTTTCATAATGAGACTTAATCACAGAATTCGTATTACAAAAAATGCTAAAATTACTCGTGTAAAGATAATAATTTGCCGATATATTATGTGAATATTATAAAAAGGGGAAATTTTTATGAAGATTAAATGGAAAATTGTTTTGGCATCAGTAGGGGTAATTGTGTTATTAACATCAGTGATTGTTCTCTTTTCCAGAGCAGAAATGAGAAGTCTGGTAAGTGATCAGACTAATGTGGAATTATCAAATTATGCAAACATGGGTATGCAGGTTTTAAATTCTTCTTATCCAGGAGACTGGTCAGTGAAGGACAACACGCTCTACAAAGGTGAGACACCAATGAATGAGAATTATGAGGTGATTGATTCCCTCACCAATGGAACAAAAATCTTAGCTACAGTTTTTCAAGGCGATACTAGAATCGCTACCAATGTGGCAGATGAATCTGGTAAACGTATGGTTGGTACCAAGGCATCCGACGCAGTAATTAACGAAGTTTTGAAGAATGGACAAACATATCTAGGGACAGCCGATATATTGGGAAAATCAGCGCAGACGTATTATGCGCCTATAAAGGATGTGGACGGTCAGATTATTGGAATGTGGTTTGTGGGCATATACACAGATGTGGTAAATGAAAAAATCGACATACTTATGAGTATTTTAGTTGGAGTTTCTTCTGTTTTATTACTATTTGGAACTGGGATTTCTTTTGTTCTTGGAAATGGAATTGGAAAAGGCGTTCATATGATAGAAGAAAGATTAAAACATATGGAACAGGGAAAGTTTGATTTTCATTTTGAGGCAAAGGGCTTAAACAGAAAAGATGAGATTGGTAGCATAGTTCGATCTGCACAGAACATGAAGGAAAAAATCGTCGAAACCATGTTGAATATCCAGCAAGAATCCGAGAATCTAAGACAAAGCGCTGGGGATAATACCAATAAAATGCAAGAAATGTACCGTAACGTGGAAGATATTTCAGCTACTACAGAAGAATTATCGGCAGGAATGGAAGAAACATCCGCATCAACGGAGGAATTGAATGCTTCCACTTATGAAATTGAAACAGAAGTATCTAACATGAAGGAAAAAACACTTCATGGTGAACAGATAGCAGCCGAAATCAAACAACGTGCTGGAAAATTAAAAAATAAAACTGATATTTCTCACAAAAACACCATCGATATCTATGAGCAAACCAATCGTGCTCTTAGAGAATCCATTGCAAAAACTGCTGCAATAGAAGAAATTAAAGAATTATCACAGGCGATTTTGCAAATCACCTCTCAAACAAATTTACTTGCACTAAATGCTGCAATTGAAGCTGCTCGAGCAGGAGAAGCAGGAAAAGGGTTTGCAGTAGTAGCAGATGAGATCCGTGTTTTGGCAGAAAACTCAAAGAATGCTGTATCCAGAATTAATGACATTACCATTAATGTTTCAGAAGCAGTTGGTAGTGTGGTGAAAGATTCCACATCTTTATTGGAATTTGTTGACAATCAGGTATTAAAGGATTACGAAACTCTGGTACAAACCAGTGTACAATATAATCTGGATGCAGATCAGGTAAAAGAAGTAGTGAGTGATATCAACTCCATTGCAGAACAATTATATGAAACCATTCGTCAAATGAGAGAGGCAATCGATGAAGTAACCACAGCAGCTGGTGAAGGAGCTGAGGGAACGACAGAAATTGCAACAAAAATTTCTGATATTGCGCAAAAAACAAATGAAGTACTAAATAAAACCATAGAAAATTACAAAACATCGGAAAAACTTGATCAAATGGTTGGTTTTTTTCAACTTCAATAAATAGTATTTAGGACAAAAGAGTCGCAATTTTACCTTGCGGCTCTTTTTTGTTGAAATTATACAAAAAGTATGTAAAAATAAGGAAAAATTATTTACTTTCATACAATTTTAAGGTAATATTTCTATATATTATAAAATTCTAAGGGGGGATTTTTATGAAGTTTAAAAGTATTCGAGTTAAAATGTTAGCATTTATTATTCCTGCCATTATGATTACCATGGGAGTTTTGACCTTTATTAGTGCAACCAATAGTAAAAGCATCATAGATCGTGAAATAAAGGGGCGTATGTCACAGGCTTTGAATGCAAATATTTACCAGATTGAAAGTTATTTAACCAATGTAGAAACCACCGCTACGCTTCTTTCCAGAACTATAGAAAACACTTATCAAGAAGTTTCACTGGCAGATTATGAAAAAATCCTTGGTGAAATCAACCTGGATAATGATTTGATTTTAGGAAGTGGAATCTGGTTTGAGCCCTTTGTTTATGATACGGCTGAAAAGTATGTGGGGCCCTATGTATATAAAGATGGCACAAAAAATGTGGTAACCTACGATTATTCGAATGCGGAATACGATTATCATAATCAAGAGTACTATACCATTGCAAAAGCTTCGAAAGAGGCTATTATTACAGAACCTTATTATGATGCAACCTTAGGTATGATTTCTTCCTGTACCATGCCGATTTTAGATACAAATGGAAAGTTTTTAGGCTGTGTAACCATAGACATTGAACTTGGAACCATAAAAAGCCTGGTTGAAGAAATTCGAGTGGGAGAGCTTGGTACAGCAATGCTTCTAAATGGTTCGGGTGTTTTTCTTGGTGGTGTTGCAGATGAGAAAATACAGAATTCTGCTTCTATATTAGAAGATGAGAATGCAGCTCTTGTTTCAGCAGGAGACGTAATGTTAGGAACAGAACAGGGATTTGCTACTTATGAAAAAGAAGACGGTATCTATAATCTATATTTTGATACCATTGCAAAACAAGGCTGGAAACTGGCAATACAAATTCCTGAGGCAGAACTTAACAAACCAGTGGAACAATTAACCATTACACTGATTGTTGTATGTTTGCTTGGCATTTTGTTGGCAGGAATACTCGTTACCATTCAGGTGAATACCATAACCCATAGTCTTAGAAGAGTAAAAGCATTAGCAGGGTCTCTTGCTACTGGTGATTTTACAGTTGATTTGCTTCAGGTGAAAACGGTAGATGAATTAGGCGACATGGGGACCTCCTTAAATGAAATGTATGGAAGCAATAAGGATATTATTTTAAGTATCTCAAAACATGCCATGGATATTCATCAATCTAGCAATACTTTAAATCAATCAACAAATGAACTTGTTCAAGAATTTAAAAATATCGAAACCTATATGGTGAAAGTAAATGAAGCAATGATGAATGCATCCTCCGCAACACAAGAGGTGAATGCATCAGCGGAAGAAGTAAATGCATCGATTTTTGTTTTATCTGATGAAACCTTAAAAAGTAAGCAGATGTCAGATGAAATCAAACATCGTGCCCATGAAATTGGAACATCTAGTCAAAAATCCTTTGATTATGCAACCAAAATTTCAGGAAAATTCAATCAAAGTCTGCTTAGAAGTATAGAAAATGCAAAGGTAGTTGAAAGCATTGGAGAAATGACAGAGTTTATATCTGAGATTGCCAGCCAAATTGATTTGCTTTCACTGAATGCTTCTATTGAAGCTGCCAGAGCAGGAGAAGCTGGAAGAGGATTTGCGGTTGTTGCTTCTGAGATTGGAAAACTTTCTCATGCAACCAGCGATGCGGTGACCAGAATTCAGCATACGATTGAAGATGTAAAAACAGCCTTTTCAGGTTTGGTTACGGAAGCGGATTCGATGCTTTCCTTTGTTCAGGAAACAGTTACCCCAGATTATAATCGCTTTGTTACAATTGCCAGTCAATATGTATCAGATGCAGAGGCAATTGAGTCAAACACGGAAAAAATATCCGAAATGACAACCAATATCAGAGAGATAATGAATGAAGTAATTCTTGCCATTCAAAATATTGCAGAGTCTGCGCAGGAAACTGCGGATAATGGGGTGAAAATCATGACATCTGTGGGGCAAGTTTCAAGTGAAGTAGAGCATGTGTTGCATATGTCTTCAAAATCACAGGAAATTGCAGATCGATTACAGGAAGTTGTTAGTAAATATAAACTGCAATAATATAATTTTCAGTGTTGTGTTTGTTAAGATTAGCATAAAAATTTAGGTATGGGACAGGAATAACATCATGGAATTCAGAAAGAAAAAATTGCGTTTAGGTGATGCCTTAGTATTAAGTTGAGCAAAAACAGATGCACAACTTGGAAAAGGCTTGGAACTGCAAAAAGGGACGGGAAAGAAGCTTGGAGAAATTCTGGTGGATGCAGGTTTTTTAACAGAAGATAATCTGGTACCTCTTGCAGTGTTAAAAAAATATATGGTTCTTCCTTTTGAATATGCCAAACAAAATCCGAATGTAATTCGTGTTGCTATTGCCAATCCACTTGATTTTCATGCGATGGATGATATCTCGATTGTGACGAATCTTCAGGTGGAACCTGTTGTGGCAACTAATCGAGGAATTTTGTTAGGATAAGTATTTTGGACAAGAAGATGTTATGAATGAAATTGTTCAATATGCCAAAGAGAAGGAAGAACAGTTACTGGAACAGGATACCAGCTACGAAGATGATATCAATAATTCACCCATCGTAAAACTGGTAAAAACATTAATAGAACAAGCGGTACGTCAACGTTCTTCGGATATTCATGTCGAACCAATGGAACACCAGATACGAGTTCGCTATCGTATTGACGGGGCTTTATATGAGAAGTCAACCTATTCCATTCATTTACTGCCGGCCATTGTAGCCAGAATTAAGATTATTGGTGGAATGGATATTTCGGAAAAAAGAAAACCCCAGGATGGTCGTATAACACAAGTTGTTGACCGTCAGGAATTTGATGTACGTGTTTCTGTTTTGCCAACTGTGTTTGGTGAAAAAGTGGTAATGCGTCTAACATCAAAGGCCGTTCTTACCAAAGAAAAAAGCAAATTGGGATTATCCCATGAGGAACTACTTAAATTCGATCACATTCTTGAAAATCCTCATGGGATTTTACTCGTCACTGGACCTACTGGAAGTGGTAAATCTACCACACTATACACCGCACTGAGTGAACTAAACAAAGAAGATGTAAATATTATTACGGTGGAAGATCCTGTGGAAGCAAATGTGGATGGAATTAACCAGGTACAGGTTAATTCAAAAGCAGATTTGACTTTTGCAACAGCTCTTCGATCTATTTTAAGACAGGATCCAGATATTATTATGATTGGAGAAATACGTGATAGCGAAACGGCTACCATCGCGGTTCAGGCCTCAATTACAGGACATCTTGTGGTGAGTACACTGCATACCAATTCTGCAGCTAGTACCATTACCAGATTAGAGGATATGGGGATTGAATCTTATTTGCTTGCAGATTCCATCATTGGTGTTATTGCGCAGCGTCTGGTTCGAAGACTTTGCCCACACTGTAAAAAGAAACGGGAAGCAGAGCTAGAAGAGAAAATCCTATTGCAAATTCCAGAAAGTCAGGACCTGATTATTTATGAGGCTGTGGTTGCTCAAAATGTGATGAAATGGGGTGTTTAGGGCGTATCGGTGTATATGAAATCATGGAAGTCACCCATGCACTGAAACGAGTGATTGCGCAAAATGGCAATGCAGACCAGATAAAAGAAGTTGCATTAGAAGAAGGTATGTCTACTCTTCGCATGAGTGCCAGTCGTTATGTGGTTGAAGGAATTACAACAATCGATGAGATGAAGAAAGTATCATTTGAACTATAAAAATGCAGCTTGCTGCAGGTGGGGGTATACATGGCAACCTATGGATATTTGGCAATTGATAAAAGTGGAAAAGAATTAAAGGGAAGTATAGATTCGGATAATGAAAAACTCGCACTTGCCACATTGTGACAGCAGAATCTGATACCGATTGAACTAAAAGAACAGAATCTACTGACAAAAGATATATAGTTTGATTTTGCTTCAAAAGTTACGTCCAGAGATTTGAGTGTATTCTGTAGACAGTTTCATAGTATGATCAAAGCTGGTGTTACTATTATTGAAGCTTTACGACTGATGGAAGAACAAACAGAGAGTAAAAAATTAAAAAGAGCAATTAAAGAAGTGCAGGCAAGTGTAGAAAAAGGAGAATCTTTAGCAACTGCTATGGCAGAGCAGAAAGTGTTTCCAAACCTTATGGTGACTACCATTGCAGCTGGAGAAGCATCCGGTAGTATTGATGTAGCTTTTGAACGAATGAGTGTGCATTTTGAAAAAGCAGCAATGACAAAGGCTCTGATTAAAAAAGCAATGATTTATCCTGCCGTGGTTGCCATGGTAGCAGTAGTCGTAGTTGTGGTGATTCTTGTTGTGGTTATTCCGAATTATGCAAGCATGTTTGAAGATTTGGGAACAGAATTACCGGCAATCACGGTTGCGGTTATGAATGCCAGTAATTTTATCATTGATTTTTGATATTTACTGATTCCATTGATTATAGTTATTGTAGTTGGAATGTGGACTTTTTTAAGGTCGCCGGCAGGGCAGCTCACAGTTGGTCGTATTGCCATTCGCTTACCCATCGTGAAAAACCTCAGTGTAAAAAGTGCTTCCTCTCAGCTTGCCAGAACCTTAACCACCCTTTTATCGGCAGGGGTATCCTTAAATGAAGCAGTAGAGATCACAGCAAATACCATGAACAATGTATTATTTAAGAATGCCTTAATGGATGCGAAAGAGGAAATTCTTCGTGGTATTCCACTATCCCAGCCTTTGGAAAGCTGTCATTTATTTCCCCCCATGGTGTATCATATGGTACGAATTGGGGAAGAGGCAGGAACGACAGAAGAAATGTTAGAAAAGCTGGCAGATTATTATGACGAAGAAGTGGAAATGGCAACCCAGTCTCTGATGGCAGCCATGGAGCCTATGATTATCATTGTCATGGCTTTGATCGTAGGAGTTTTAATCGCAGCGGTTATGGAGCCTATGATGGAAATGTATACCGGTCTGGATAATTTATAAGGACTTTCGCATTCCTGTTATAGGGGCAGGAATGTTTAAGATAAAGATGTGTAAAATGAAAAGGAGAATCATATGAAAAAAGCAAATAATCAAGGTTTTTCATTAGTAGAATTAATTATTGTTATCGCCATTATGGCAGTTTTGGTTGGAGTTTTGGCTCCACAGTTTATTAGATATGTGGAAAGATCAAGAACACAAAAAGATGCATCAGCAGTACATAAGTAGAAAACACGATTGGAATTGCTTTAGCAAATGAAGATATTTATCAGGATGTTATTACGGCAATTGGTACAACCAGTGTAGTAGTAACAATCAATGTTAATGGAACAATTGTTTCCGCTCCAGTTGTTGCTAGTTTAGATACTGAATTAGCAGCTAGTTTAGGAAATTTTGAATTGACATCAACTCGTTATAGTGGAGGGGCAACAATAACAATAACACAAGCAGGTGGAGTGTTTAGCTATGTTCAAAATCCACTTCAACCATAACTAAACTCTCACGCAAAGGACATTATCCCAATGACCATGGATCTCATTTTTTATAGCATTGTATTTTTATATGGATTGATAATCGGCAGTTTTCTTAATGTCTGTATTTATCGTATTCCAAAAGGTGAGGATCTGGCAAAAAAGCGTTCTCATTGTATGAGATGTGAATATCAGCTAAAGTGGTATGATTTAATACCACTGTTTAGCTGGATTTGCCTGGGTGGTCGATGTCGTAAATGCAAAGAAAAAATATCAATACAATATCCATTGATAGAACTAACCAATGGACTATTATATCTTATTGTAGTTGCTGTAAAAGGGTTTACCCTTGTCAGTTTGATTTATTGTTTGATGGCATCGGCCTTATTGGTTTTAGCCATCATAGATTTTAGAACGTATGAAATTCCATTTGGAATCAATTTGTTTTTACTGACATTGGGGCTGCTACATGTAGGACTAGATTATAGAAATTGGCTCACCTATTTGATTGGCCCATTTACTGTCGGTTTATTTTTATGGTTATTAATTATAATTACCAAAGGAAAAGCCATGGGTGGAGGTGATATGAAACTTATGGCCGCCTGTGGATTACTGCTTGGATGGCAGTCTATTATTTTGGCATTTTTAATCGGTTGTATATTGGCATCTGTGATTCATTTGATTCGAATGAAAATAACACATGTTTCTCATGTACTGGCATTTGGACCTTATCTCGCGGTTGGAATCTTTATTTCAGCCCTCTTTGGAGAAAACATCATACAAGCATATCTATCTTATTTAGGAATTTGAAAAATATAAATCAATCAAGATTTTTTATGATAAAAAGGAAGCTGAAAGAAGTTAAGTGGAATGGGGCTTGTAGCGTGTAGCTCTGGAAAGCATAAAGGCCAAACCAAAATCAGCCACAGAGGACGTAAGCGGCTAAGATACTGGTTGTTCCAAGCTGCAAAATCAGCGGTAGTACATTCAAAGGAATTCAAAGAACTCCATATATACTATACGACTAGGACAGATAATCCACTGAAAAAAATGCAGTCATTGATTGTCATTGCGTGCAAGTTGCTTCGAGTAATATATACGATACTGACAAAGGGGATGATTTATGATCCGAAAATGATGGAGTACGAGTTGTACTGCATTTGCAACAAGACCAACTGTAATAGGCAAGGTAAAGCGTCCACTGATTATCAGTACCTTGGTAGGAGCAAGAGGTCAGTAAAATCAAATACAAATAAGAGCTGTAGCTGGCAGTAGTTCTCCCCGTAGGGCATGACCCTGTTTGAAAGCTTAGTCAGCACTCAGTGTATGAACAGGTGGGACGAAGGAAGTTGGAACACGATTCCATTAGACACGGAAGGTTCACCATCATAGCTAATCAGAGGATTTTATAATATCAATCAGTTTGATATCTTGCCTACTGAAAATCAAAGTGCGGCAACCATAGACTATACCTTTTTACCCACCAAATATGACACACTGTGGCTTCCTCAGAAACGTATTTCAAATGAGGAACTAAATGCTCAAATATTAAGTAATCCAAATAATGAATACCTGTATATTTATCGTAACAGACAGGCTTATTCAGATTTTGTAATTTTGAGAAATGGGTATTTTTTAATGAATGGAAGTAACAATCAAAATTTTACGTTTTCCTCTTTGCCTTTTGGAAGTTATAGTAATTACGATGGACATAAGATCTTTGTTACAAAACTTAACGAAGGCCAAATAACAGAATATCCATTTCAGATTCCAGATACCTTTGAGGTATCCAATACTCATGGGCAATGGTTGCAGTTAAATCTGGATACGGATAAAAGAGATCAGTATACCAATGATGACATTGTTGTCTGGTATGCAATTTCAAATGCAAAGAGTAGCAATAATACGGATGTTATGGATTACTATCAATCCTCCATAATCAGGCTGCTGTTATAGATAAAATATACCTGCCATTTGATTCGGCCAGTGGAAGTCAGACGTTTGTAGATGCAACAGCGGAAATCTTTTTTGATGTAATTGATACCAATATCAAGTATGGAACAAAAGAAATTAAGGCAACGTATTTCATAGAAGTCTCAGCCACCATGCCTTATGATGTGGTTAAAACGATGAATGGAAAAACCATTTATCTAAAAGAAATCGAGCCGGAAATCAAAAAAATATCCAATAACTCTTTAGTGTCGAACATTCATACTTTAGAAGATGGAAACCGTTATTCTTTTATTTTAAATCATCAGGATATATCCCTAGATGCAAAAAACAGTACTTTTGTGTGGATTTTTACAGAAGTTACTTATCGAAGAATGGGAGAAAATAATGTGGAAATCGTGGAATCCTCAGTTCCAGGCTTTTCAAAAATAGAAATTGTGAACTTAGAACTTTTTGAATTACGATAGAATTTAATTTTAAAATAGCGTGTATTTGCACGCTATTTTTTTAGAAAAACATCCTGTTAAAAGTCTGACAATCATTGATGATATAACCAAATAGTGCTACAATTTATCTGATAATGTTTTATTCATTTGTTTTAGCAAGTAACCTGTAAAAGGTACAGTCTGGAGCGTGTATGGAAAAGAAAACACCATTGTATCAGTGGCATGTAGAGCATCAGGGTTTGATGGTGCCCTATGCCGGTTATTTATTACCAGTTCAGTATCAGGATATTATCATAGAGCATATGCAGGTTCGTACCAAAGCAGGTTTGTTTGATATTTCCCACATGGGAAGAATTGATATTTTGGGTAATGAGGCAGAAGAATATGTAAATTACTTATGTACCAATCAAATCCAAGGTATGAAAGATGGACAGATTAAGTATGGTTTGCTTTGTAATGATGAAGGTGGTGTTTTAGATGATGTTTTAGTTTATCGAAAAAGCAAACAACATTTTTATATGGTTGTTAATGCTTCTAATCGAGAAAAGATTGTCAAACACTGTATCAAGCAAAATAGCTATGGGGTATCTATTACAGATGTAAGTAGTGAAACTGCAGCACTAGCACTGCAAGGACCAAATGCAAAAATCATTTTGAATAGTGTTATACAGGAGGATGAAATACCATTAAAATATTATACCTTTCTGGAACACATAAAGATAGACGGAATAACCTGTGATATTTCTAAAACAGGATACACTGGTGAAGAAGGCTTTGAAATCATTTGTGCAAAAGATCAGATCGAACATTTGTGGAAGTTGCTTCTGATGAAAGGAGAAGCCTATGGACTGATTGTTTGTGGACTTGGAGCTAGAGATACCTTGCGTCTAGAGGCTGCTATGCCATTATATGGTCATGAATTATCGGAAAATATAACACCACTTGAAGCTGGACTGACAAAATATATTGCTTTTGAGAAGAAAGATTTTATAGGGAAAACAGCTCTTTTAAAACAAAAGATTATAAAGACAAGAGTAGGTATCAAGGTGTTAGAACGCGGAATTGTAAGAGAGAATTGTACACTTATGTATGAAGACCGGGAAGTGGGCCACACAACTTCAGGCACCTTCCTTCCGTATATCAAAGGTGCATATGCCATGGCATATGTAGAACTTAAGCATTCTTTAATAGGAAGCAAACTTATTGTCAATGTTAGAAATAGACAGCTACAGTGTGAAGTCTGTAGTCTGCCATTTTATAAAAAAGGAGACTGATTAATATGGAAAAAGAATTAAAATTATTTTCAAAAACACATGAATGGGTAGAACTATTAGATGGAGGCAGGGCTCTTGTAGGATTAAGTTCTTATGCAGTGGAGCAATTGGGAAGTATTGTATTTGTGAATTTACCCATGAAAGGAGATACGGTTCAGGCAGAGCAAAGTTTTGGAGATGTAGAAAGTGTGAAAGCAGTTTCTGAAATGATAAGTCCGTTAACCGGAACTGTTGTAAAGGTAAATGAGGCTGTATTTGATGAGCCAGGATTATTAAATGAAGATCCTTATAATACTTGGTTGTTAGAAATCGATGATATTAAAAATCAGGAAGAACTACTTACCTATTCACAATATCAAAGTCTTATTGGAAAATCTTGACAACATCATTTTCTAAAATACAGGTTAGAGAAAGGAATGATTTAACATGGGTAATTATCTTGGGGTTACAAAAGAACAGCAGGAAGAAATGAAACATGTTTTAAATATTCAATCTACAGATGACTTATATCGGGATATCCCGGATTCCATTTTTCAAAAAGAAGGTACGGATTTAAAAGAAGGATTGTCACAGCTTGAAGTTATAAAAATAATGAAACAAAAGGCGGCAACCAATACAATATACGCTTCTTGTTATCGTGGAGCCGGTGCCTATCGACATTTTATTCCTCCAATTGTTGATTTGATTGCGCAAAAAGAATCCTTTGTAACTTCTTATACCCCGTATCAACCTGAAATTTCTCAAGGTATTCTGCAAATTATTTTTGAATTTCAAACGCTAATCTGTATGTTGACGGGGATGGATGTTTCCAATGCTTCTGTATATGATGGAGCTACTGCAGCTGCTGAAGCAATTGCAATGTGTGTAGAGAAGCAAAAAAAACATGTTTTAATAAGTGAAACAATTAATCCAGAAGTAAAAATGGTCCTAAAAAATTATGAATTTGCTTTCGGAATTGAACTTGAATTTATACCTGAAAAAAATGGAAAAACTGATTTGCATGCCCTTCCTAGTCTGATTACTGAAAATACGGCATGTATCTATGTAGAAAGTCCAAATTTTTTTGGTATTTTGGAAGATTTAGATACTTATAGTACCCTTGTTAAGGAGAAGGGAATCAAGTCGATTTTAGGTGTAAATCCAATGAGCCTAGGGATTTTAAAATCACCTTCTGTATATGGAATAGATATTGTTGTTGGAGAAGGTCAGCCTTTAGGGATTCCCTTATCGTACGGTGGTCCCTATCTAGGATTTATGGCAACCAAGCAGGAACTTGTTCGAAAATTACCAGGCAGAATTGTTGGAGAAACCATTGATCATGATGGAAAAAGAGCTTTTGTTTTAACGCTTCAGGCAAGAGAACAACATATTAGAAGAGAAAAAGCCAGTAGCAACATATGCTCAAATCAGGCATTGTGTGCACTACGAGCCTCTGTTTATCTATCTGTAGTGGGACCAAATGGTTTTCGTCAGGTTTCCAATTCTTGTGCTGCAAATGCCCATTACCTTGCTGAGGAAATGTTTAAAATTCATGGGTTTTATAGAGGTTATCCAGGAGAGTTCTTTCATGAATTTGTTTCGGTCAGTCAGATACCCTCAAATGATATTATTGCAAAACTAGAAGAACATCATATACTTGCGCCTCTACCCTTATCAGAAAACAAATTACTCTGGTGTGTGACAGAAGTAAATCAAAAGGAAGAGATGGATTTTGTTCTTTCATTATTGAAGGAGGTAAGTGAAGATGGAATTGCTATTTGAAAAAACTGTTTCGGGAAGACAAACATCTTATATACCAGAGCTAGAGGTACCTTTTTATCAGTATGAGGACAAATATCTTAATGAACAATCTCTTGATTTTCCAGAATTAAGTGAACTTGATGTAAGTAGACATTATAGTGAGTTGGAAAGAAGAACGTTTGGAATTAATCAGGGATTTTACCCTTTAGGTAGTTGTACCATGAAATACAATCCAAGATTTCATGAACAAGTGGCATCATTACCTGGATTTTGTGACATTCATCCATTACAATCCTTAGAAAGCGTTCCAGGTGCAAAGTTTATTTATGAGAAATCAGAGGAATTACTTTGTAAAATAACTGGGATGGATTACATGTCCTTCCAACCAGCAGCAGGAGCACAGGGCGAATTCTTAGGCATTCTTTTAATAAAGAAGTTTCATGAAAAAAATGGAGAAGGGGGAACTCGTTCAAAAATATTGATACCAGACAGTGCACACGGGACAAATCCTGCGACGGCAGCCTTATGTGGTCTGAACGTGGTAACAGTCCGTTCTACCAATGAGGGATATATGGATTTAAACCATTTGCGAGAACTCGCCAATACTGAGATTGCAGGGTTAATGCTTACAAATCCTAATACTTTGGGAGTTTTTGATCCTAATATATGTGAAATTACAAAAATAGTTCATGAGGCAGGTGGACTTTGTTATTACGATGGGGCAAACTTAAATCCGATTATGAACATAGCAAGACCCGGCGATATGGGATTTGACTGTATTCATTTGAATTTACATAAAACATTTTCTACCCCCCACGGAGGCGGAGGACCAGGTGCAGGCGCAGTTGGTATGAAAGAATTATTAAAAGAATGTTATGATGAAGTCTGGAAAGTAAAGGCATTCCATGGACACTTTCTTGTAGTTGTCAGAGCTCTTTGCTATCTTTTGACCCTTGGTGAAAAGGGAATTCGTGATTCAGCAGTACAATCCGTTTTGTCTGCGAATTATATGAAAAAACAATTAGAGGATACCTTTACTATAAAGCAAAAAGGGTTTTGTATGCATGAATTTGTTATTACCTTAGAGGAAGAATCCAAAAACTATGGATTCCGCGCACTTGATGTAGCAAAAGCGTTTATTGATTATCAAATGTATCCACCAACCATGTACTTTCCACAAATTATTCCAGAAGCGCTGATGGTAGAACCTACGGAAACGGAGTCTAAAGAAACACTGGATTATGCTGTTGAAATCTATAAAAAAGTGTATCAGGATTTAAAAAGAGATCCAGACTCAGCAAAGGACTATCCAAAAACCACTCCAATTCATAGACCAGATGAAGTGAGTGCTGCAAGAAATCCCAAACTTCGATGGAGAAAGGAAACATAGCATGACAACTAAGACATGTTTTTATGATTTGATTGTTATTGGTGCTGGACCTGGAGGGTATACGCTTGCAATAAATTCGGCTAAGTTGAATAAAAAAGTACTTTTAATTGAAGAACAACAAGTAGGAGGAACTTGTTTAAACCGTGGTTGTATACCAACAAAAGCACTTTTACATAGCGCCAAATTAATGGCATCTTTGATACAGGGGACTTTGTTTGGAATTACTAGTACGGAAGTAGAGTTAGATCTAGAACAGGTATATAGACAAAAAGAACAAGTGGTATCCTCTCTGCGAGAAGGTCTTGAAAAATTAATTGATTCAAAAAAAATTGAAGTGTTGTACGGCAAAGCAAAGGTTTTGGATAGCCAGATTGTTGAAGTAAACAATCAAGTGGTTACAGGAGAAATAGTCGTTCTGGCAACCGGCTGTACCCCTCATATTCCTTCTAAATTTGAGCAAGTTGCTCATCAAATACTAACCAGTGATCAGGTTCTACTACATGCAGATTCCATAAAAGAAATACTTATTGTTGGTGGTGGTGTTATAGGAATTGAGATGGCATTTTTTTATCAAAATATAGGTTGTCAGGTGACGATCATGGAACAAGAAAATCGTTTATTATCCAACTTTGATCGAGAAATAAGTCAAAATTTATCCCTTATCTTAAAGAAGTTGGGAGTTTCGATACGAACAGAATATTCGATTCAATCTATAGAAAAAGAAGGAGAAGGATTTTTGGTGGAATATGAAACACCGAAATCTGTGAGTGGTGAAACGAGTAAACAAGTTATGAGAATAGAAACTATTTTTTTTGCAACAGGAAGAAAAGCAAACACAGCAGAATTATTTGGAGAAAAATATGCACATCTTTGTGGGAAATTCATTCCCGTAACAGAGGATTTTCAAACAGAAATACCAGGAGTTTATGCAATAGGGGATGTAGTGCTTAATAATCAACAATTTGCACATAAGGCAATGATGGATGCTAAAATACTATGTAATCAATTGTTTCGGGAAGGATGGAAAAAGGATGAAGTGAAGCAGAACATATTTGTTCCATCCTGTGTGTATATTCAACCAGAAATCGCAATGGTAGGGCTACAAGAATCGGAAGCGAAAGCAGAATTTGAACATATAAAGATTGTAAAACAGGTTATGCATCAGTTGGGAAAGCAAAAAATAGTGAATGGAGAAAGAAGTTTTTTGAAGTTATTTGTGGATACAGATCAAATGATTCTTGTCGGAGCGGTACTCATGTGTGAGCAGGCATGTGAACTGATTTCCTATCTGACATTAGCAATTCAAGAGAAAATTCCAATTTCCAGATTGGCAAGTATTATATATCCTCATCCAACTTTTTCAGAAGCACTGGGAGAATGTTTTGACCAAATTCAAGAGGACAGAAGTTATGGATTATAAACCACAACCTTATTTATATAGTAGTAATAGTTATGATCCTTATACAAATCTTGCCTTTGAGGAATTGTTATTTGAGAATTTATCAGAGGAACAGGTTATTTTATATTTATGGCAAAATGAAAACACCATTGTAATTGGGCAAAATCAAAATGCATGGTATGAAGTTAATCTGGAGGAATTTCATAAAAATAGTGGCAAAGTTGCAAGAAGGCTTTCGGGTGGGGGTGCAGTATTTCACGATTTAGGCAATCTTAATTTTACGTTTCTATCAAAGAAACCATTTTTTGATAAGCAAAAACAGGCCCAAATAATATGTGATGCGGTAAATCGTTTTGGTTTGAAAGCAGAGCAAAGTGGAAGAAATGATATTTTGCTAGATGGGAAAAAATTTTCAGGAAATGCATATTATGAGAAAAAAGATTCCTGCTATCATCATGGAACGATTCTTATTCAAGCAGATTTTAATAAAATGTCTTCCTACCTAACACCATCCAAGGAGAAGATGCAGGCCAAGGGTATTAAAAGTGTTGCACAAAGAGTTACAAATCTAGCTGACTATTCTTCTCTGATCAACGTAGAGTCCATGAAAAGGGCATGTATTGAAAGTTTTCAAACGCATTTTCAACAACCCATACAGGTAATCAATCCTTCAAGCATCAACCATATGAGATGGGAGGAGTTAATTGAGCAGTATAAAAGTGAACAATGGATTTATGGAAAACAATCTGAATTTCAATATGAAATAAAATGCGGATTGTCTGCTGGTTTCATACATCTTCAATTTCAAGTTCTAAATGGGAGTGTCGAAGCCCTTTCCTGTTATAGTGACATTCTAAATACGGATTGGATTGAGCGTATCAAAGTAATTTTTTTAAAGAGTTTGTTTTCAAAAGAAGCGTTGCTGCATCATGTAGAAGCTGAAATCCAGAAAGAAAAAATCTACGGATCAAAAGAATATGAATTATTTTTGAAAGAATTAGAAATTGAAATTGAAAATGCTTTCAAAAAATATTGACTAGTTATCTTACTTGAAGTAGTCTAATATACGTAGTGAAATAAAACGAAGGACACAAGGGATTTTTAGATGCAGATTCTACTTTTCATTTTGCTTATGATTACAGCAGCTTTTGCGTTGTGTGCAGGTATTTATATTCTTTATCTTAATCATAATCATCATTTACATAAACTGGTATATTTAATTAGTGTAGCTCTGACCATAATGGCTTATGGTATGGAGCGCTCTTTAACTGCTGAGTCCATGGAAATGGCTGTAAATTGGAGACGTTTTTCGAATGCCGGAACGTTGTTTTTATATGCCTTTGTATTGGATTTTGTATATTTGAAATTTCGTGATGAATTAAAAAAATCAACCAAGATACAAAGAATATCGATTTATGTACCAGCAATCTTTTTTATTTATTTAACATCAGTTTCAGAGGTTTTTGTGCAGGATATTTACCATTTACAAAACAGGACTATCGGGTATGCCTATGTTCCAGGGAATGCATTTTGGGATGCTGTGATAGGTTTTTATTTGGCAGCATATATTATTGCAACCTTCCTTGTAATTCTACTCCGCATTCGAAAACATGAGAGTAAAAAACTTATAAATAATCGCCAGGAAAAGATTTTATTACTTGTTTTTGCAATGGGAACTCTATATTTTATTATCAATCAAGTATATTATCATGTGTTGCATTTTATCTATTTACAGGAAATATTTCCTTTGTTTGTACCATTGCCTGCAATGCTTCTTTTTTATAGAATGCTAAAATATAGCTTTATAGAGAAAAGAGAAGAAGATAAAGTGATGGAAGTATTCCGTAAACGTATCTTAAATTTTCTTTTAGTGGGTTATTTTCTTGGAGGAATTCTTTATTTTTCGACACAGATGTTTCTTAATGGAACTGAAAACAAAGCACAGGTTATTTTAGGTAGCACTGTACTTATTTTCTTTGCTTTTACGGTATTTGTGGCTAAGAAATACACCAGGAGCACGCAGGTACAAACTATTATTTTTTCCATTCTTTTAACGATTACAGTTGCATTTTTATTTAAGTGTTTTGAAGGAAGTGGAGTTATCACTGTTTGGGCCTTTCCCTTTATCATAATTATTGCCAGTGTGATGCTTTATGATTCCGCTGTATTTATTATGTGCTCTACAGTAACAATTATTATGATGGGATATTTTTGGATTTTCACCCCCAAAATTGTGGTTCAGTTAAATGAAACAGATCACTTTGGGAGAATCCTTTTATTTGCGATTTCCATATATTTAATTGGCTATATTCGAAAAATATATATGAAACGTTTGCAGCAATTATCCGAAAAAAACCAAGACTTAGATTTGTTATTACAGGTTTCTACAAAAATTTTGGATATAAACTATGCCAATAAAAAAGATGTCCTATATGAGATTCTTGAAATGATAGGCTTATGTTGGAAAGCAGAGAAAATAGTTTTATACCAAAAATATAAGGAGTCCTATACAGGAGCAGTAGAATCTATTGTTTGGGATCATTACTTGTTAGAGACAACTCCAGAGTTATATCAAAGAAAGTTTGTTTTTTTAAGAGTATCCGTTTATGCAGAGAATATCGAAGAATCTTATCTGCAGATTGACTTCCATGAGAAAAGCCGAATACATAAGGAATCCATGCTTCGAATGATGAATACGATTGCGAATATCATTGGAAAGGCAGAAGATAAAAACCTTCTAGAGATTCAAAAAGAAAATATGTCATTTTACGATCAGCTAAGTGGACTTCCAAACCGTCATTTATTTGAACATCATTTGGAGCAATGGATACTTTCAGCAAAAAAGAAGCAGCAGCAATTTGCCGTTTTATTTTTGGATGTTGATTTATTTAAGAACATCAATGATGTATATGGACACCAATTTGGAGATCGTGTTTTACTTGCTCTTTCAGATAGACTTCAGGTTTTATTAACAAAAGAAGATGTACTTTGCCGTTTTGGTGGTGATGAATTTTTGATAATGACAAATCGTTTTTTTGGTCTTGATCTATTGGCTGAACTTATCCGAGACTTGTTGCTTGAGTTATCAAGACCTATTCAGATACAAGAATTTGAGGTTAATCTTACACTTAGTGTTGGTGTTGCCCTTTATCCAGATAACGGAAGTGATAAGGATACTTTGATTAAAAGCGCTGATATCGCATTATTTCAAGCAAAAGATAAGGGAAAAAATTCTTATGTTTTCTGTTCGGAAAAAATGAAGGATGAATTGTCGAAAGAAATGATTATTCAAAATCAATTGGTCAAAGCATTGGAGAAGAATGAATTTGAACTTGTATATCAACCACAAATTCAAACCAGTACGAAAAAAATAGTTGCAGTGGAGGCATTACTTCGTTGGAAAAACCCATTACTTGGATCGGTTTCACCAGGCGTGTTTATACCAATTGCAGAAAAATCAAGTGTGATACTTGCTATTGGTGATTATGTTCTTCGTGAAGCTTGCAGACAGCAAAAGGAGTTTTGTTACAAGGGATATGAACCCATTAGAGTAGCGGTTAATATTTCGGTGCATCAGTTAGTCAGTGACTTTTTTGCAGAACGTGTTTTTGAAATTATACAAGAGTCGGGTATTCATCCATCCCATTTGGAACTTGAAATAACCGAAACAGCGGCAATGCAAGAGTCAGTGAAAATGATTGAAACACTAACAAAATTACATATGGCAGGAATTTCTATCGCTATAGATGATTTTGGTATCGAATATTCCTCATTAACCAGGATAAAAGATTTACCTGTCGACCGTATTAAACTAGATATTCATTTTATACGAAATCTATTACATAATGAAAAAGAGCGTCAGCTTACAGAAGCAATCATTGGATTGGCAAATAAATTAAATTTAAAAGTAATAGCTGAAGGTGTTGAAGAAGAAGAACAGTATCAATATTTGAAAAAGAAGAAATGTGATGAAATACAGGGATATTTCTTTTATCCTCCGCTTCCGGTTCAGGAAATAGAACTTATACTGGAAAAATAAAGTCCTTAAAAAAAGGAGATTGTGATGTTTAAAAATAAAGTGGTTCAAGTAGAAGAAACAACTCTTGAACATAAGAAACAATTTTTGTTAGATTTTTTTTATCTTAAAAATCCATATGAAGAGATGCAGAATTTTTTGAATCATGTATTTCCTGAAGAACTTTACTTGATCGTGGATAGTAATCTAATGTATAGTCAAAAACCAGTAACAGATCATGAGCGTAAGCAATTGATGGAAGGTTTGAAAGAGCATTATGATAAATCAGAAGTTCAATCCTTCGTTAAGGAGAGACAGGTTGAAAAACAAGTTTCAATCCTAGGGGTGCCTATGAATTTAGGTAAGGACAAAAAGATCACGCACTATCAAATGGGATTATTTTTTCAAAAAAATAAGAAAGATTTTCTTACATTACTAACAAGATGTAGTTTCTTTTGCAAACAGGCGAAGACGGATGCAGAAGAAATAGATTTTGAAACCTACTTACAAGAGGAGTATTCAAGTTCTGGTTTTCCTGTTTATGTGGACACGTTTTTTAAAAGAATTAAGCTTTTGGTAGAACCAGAAGAAGAGGAAAAAATTATTAAGCAACTAGATAATGAAAATAATAT